>CAMZBE010000102.1 GCA_947304475.1 uncultured Clostridia bacterium | reverse complement strand
CGAACACACCCTCTACTGGAACCGCGCGCACACCGGCAACTTCCCGTGGAAGAAGGACCTGCTCATCGACGCGACCTTCCCCGACGTGCTGGATAAGATGGTCGAGGAGTTCCCCGATCAGTACGCCTTCCGCTACACGACGCTCGACTACACCCGCACCTATACCGAGTTCCGCCAGGACGTGGACGAGTTCGCCCGCGCTTTGATCGCTCTCGGCGTGCGTGCCGGGCATCACGTCGCGGTCTGGGCGACCAACGTGCCGCAGTGGTACATCGCCTTCTGGGCGACCACCAAGATCGGGGCGGTTCTGGTCACGATGAACACCGCCTACAAGATCCACGAGGCGGAATACCTCTTGAAGCAGTCCGACACCCATACGCTGGTTATGGTCGAGGGCTTCCGCGATTCGGACTACTCCGGGATCATGGCGGAACTCTGCCCCGAACTGGCGTCTGTCAAACCCGGGCAGCAACTGCACGCCCGCCGTCTGCCCTTCCTTCGCAACGTCATCACGGTCGGCTTCCGGCAGAAGGGGTGCCTGACCTGGGAAGAGGCGCTCGGTTACGCCGACAAAGTCCCCGCCGAGGAACTCCGCCGTATGGCGGCGAAGGTCTCGCCCGACGACGTCTGCAATATGCAGTACACGTCCGGGACGACCGGGTTCCCGAAGGGCGTCATGCTGACGCATCGCAACATCGTCAACAACGGCAAGTGCATCGGTGATCGCATGGATCTGTCCACCGCCGACCGCATGATGATCCAGGTGCCGATGTTCCACTGCTTCGGCATGGTGCTGGCGATGACGGCGTCGATGACGCACGGCGCGACGCTGCTCCCGCTTCCCTACTTCTCCCCCAAACCCGCGCTCGCCTGCATCCACAATGAGCACATTACCGCGTTTCACGGCGTGCCGACCATGTTTATCGCGATGCTCGGACACCCCGATTTCCCGAAGACCGACTTCTCGTATATGCGGACCGGGATCATGGCGGGCAGCCCCTGCCCGATCTCCGTCATGCAGGACGTGGTCGACAAGATGCACATGACCGAGATTACGATCGTGTACGGTCAGACCGAGGCGTCGCCCGGCTGCACCATGTCGTCGACCGACGATCCGATCGAGGTGCGCGTGGGGACCGTCGGACGCCCGATGCCCGAGATCGAATGTAAGATCGTCGATCCCGAGACCGGCGAGGAGTGCCCCGACGAGGTGACCGGCGAGTTCGTCGCGCGCGGCTACAACATCATGAAGGGCTACTACAAGATGCCGAAGGCGACCGCCGCCGCGATCGACGCCGACGGCTGGCTCCACACCGGCGACCTCGCCGCCCGCACCAAGGAAGGCAACTTCCGGATCACGGGACGGCTGAAGGATATGATCATCCGCGGCGGCGAGAACATCTATCCGAAGGAGATCGAGGAATTCATCTACACGCACCCGAAGGTTCAGGACGTGCAGGTGATCGGCGTGCCCGACGAACAGTACGGCGAGGAGATCATGGCGTGCGTCATCTTAAAAGAGGGCGAAACCATGACCGTCGAGGAAATGAAGGAGTACGTCAACTCGCACATGGCGCGGCATAAGGTGCCGCGGTACGTCGATTTCGTCGACAGTTTCCCGATGAACGTCGCGGGCAAGATCCTGAAGTACAAGATGCGCGAAGACGCGATCAAGAAACTCGGGCTTGAAAAAGCAAGCAAGGTGGTAACGGCGTAATGGCAAGGAACGGTTTCCGCGTTTTCGACGCGCATTGTCACATCTACCCCGAAAAGATCGCCGCGAAGGCGGTCGCGGGCACCGACCATTTCTACGGTAGCACCGCCGACTGTCTCGGCACCGTGCCCGATCTGCTCGCCCGCAGCCGCGCGGCGGGGATCGACCGGTCGCTGGTCCATTCGGTCGCCACGACGCCGAAACAGGTGCGGAGCATCAACGAGTTCATCGCCCGCGAGGTCGCGGAATTCCCCGACCTGCTGATCGGGTTCGGGACGCTCCACCCCGAGAGTGAAACGGTGGAAGAGGACGTCCGGCACCTCTGCGAACTCGGGCTCCGGGGTGTCAAAGTGCACCCCGATATCCAGGGGTTTCAGATCGATCTGCCCCAATACGCCCGTATGTACGACGCGTGCGCCGACGCAAACCTCGTGATGCTGATGCACACGGGCGACGTGCGCTACGACAATTCCAACCCCAACCGCCTGATCCCGCTTCTGAAGCGACACCCGAATCTGAAACTGATCGGGGCGCACTTCGGCGGCTGGTCGATCTGGGAACAGGCGAGCCGTGAACTTGCCGGCACCCCGAACCTGTGGGTGGACTGCTCGTCCGCGCTCGACCTCGGCGCGGGATACGACGTGCCCTCGTCGGGTACTCCCTACGTAGGCTCCGACGTGGCGAAAGAGATCATCGACCGCTACGGTGCGGAACGCGTGCTCTTCGGCACCGACTTCCCGATGTGGGAACCGGGACGGGTGCTCGACGCGTTCCTCGATATCCCTCTCTCGAACGCGGAACGCAAGATCATCCTCTGGCACACCGCCGCGGACCTGTTCGGTTTTGAAAATTGAATTGGGGGGGGGGACGCATTTTGCGTCCGCCCGCCCTTGACTTTTGTCGGAAAAAGGTGTATCATTAGAGTATCAAAAATCGCATGGAAAGGAAATCTTTGAAATGGCTGCCAAGAAATCGAAACAAGTCGCCAACGTCCTGATCTACGCCCTGATCTATATCGTCGTCGGGATCCTGTTCTGCATCTTCCGTGGAGCGGTCGCCGTCTGGTGCGTTTACGCGCTCGGCGTTCTCCTGATCGTGCAGGGCGTCCTCGATATGGTCAACCGCCGGCTCGTGCAGGGCATCCTCGAGGCCGCGATCGGCGTTCTCGCAATCGGGTTCGCCGCCGCGATCACCAAATACGCGATCATCGTTCTCGGCGTGATCCTGTTGGTCTGGGCGGTGCTCCGTCTCTTCGACAACTCCAGAAAGACCGGGCTGGCGCTGCTCTACATTATCGGCGCCGCCGTGATCGGCGTCCTGATGATCATCAACGCGTTCGCCGTTCTGGACTGGTTCTTCCTCGTGATCGGTATTCTGCTGATCGTCGAGGGCGTCCTCTGCCTGCTCCCCGCGTCGGCGAAGAAGTAAAAAAGATCAGACCGTGCCGAACCGGCACGGTCTTTTTTTATTCTTTCGAGGTCCGGTCGGGAACTTCCGGCTGCGCGGCAACCGCCGCCGATTCCCCCTTTTCGCGCCGGGCAAACGTCCGCCGTACGAGTTTCGTGATCCCGTCCCCCAAGAAGTCGGTCAGCCGGTCCAATCGCGAATACCGGAACAGATAGATCCGGGCGATCTCGAGTGCGGCAAGAAACAGATACAGGATCAGGAGAGTAGCGTAGAACGAAAGCAGCATCTCACCCGTCGGAAGGTAGGCGTACCGGTAGAACCGGAGAAACAGATAGTGGTTCCAGAAGGGCGACGTGACCTGAATGATGTAGATTCCGAACGACGCGCTTGAAAAGGTCATGGTGATCTTCCGTCCGACCTTCGTTCTGACGGTCAGTTGCATAAAAACGAAGAGAAGCAGCACGCTGCCGATCACGATGGACGGGCTCGTATAACCGATCAGGGCGTTGCTGTAATCCTTGAGTTTCGTGACGTCGGGGTGCTTTGAGAACAGCCACTCGAACCAGAACTTGAAGCCCGCTGAGATCCCGGTGCAGACGAGATAACCGAGGACGCAGAGCCATTTGTTCGGGCGGAAGCCGTCGTCGCAGTACTTCTTCACCGTCGCGCCGACGACGTAGAGGATGATCAGCCAGATGGCGCTGTACCCGTTGCTCATAACGAACAGATCGCGGTTGAACGCCGTTTTATGGACCGACGCCGCAAGGAAAAGCATGAACGACAGAAGCGCCAGTTGCTTTTTATCGAGTTTCTGCAGCCCCGCGTTCAGAAGCGGAATCAGAATGAACAGCAGGGTGTACATATTGAAATACCAGAACTGTTTGGTCCCGACCGTAAAGATCACGTCCCGGTAGTCCTTCGCAGTCGGAATGACGCGTTCGACCGTGGGACCGACGTTCAGCCCCATATTCAGAAGCAGATTGTTGAACCACTGAATAAAGGCGACGCCGTGATCGAAGATCAAAAAGAAGACGACGCCCCAGAACACGCACAGAACCCAGAGCCGCATCCACCGTTTCACCTTGAACCCCGAATACAGCCCGACGAAACCCGAGATCAGCGCGAACAGGTCGACGGCGCCGTACGCCGCCGTTTCGAGCGTCCAGGACACCGCGTAATTCGTCGCGAACTTCGCCGTGGCGATACTCGCGCCGGTGTTGGGGTAGATCCCGCCGTTGCCGAGAATATGGAGTTGCAGGACGAGCACGGCGGCAAGTATGCGCAGCAGTTCCAAGCCGTAATTCTTTTCTCTCTGTAAATTCTCCATTCTGCCCCCTCGCTTGAACGGTCGGTTTCGGTCCGCGCGCGGATCCTTATCCATTATACCGCAATCGTACTTAAAAAGCAAGAACCGTTCGCTTTTTACCGCCGGACGAACCGTGACAGAACATTTTCTCTCTTGACTTTATCGTTTTTTCGTGATACTATATACTATCAATTTATTGGGAGACGGGTTATGAAGCACTCGATACGAATTCTTTCCGCAGTTCTCGTTCTGATCATTCTTGTATTCTCTGCGACAAGTTGCGCACTCAACGACTTGAACGCCCTGAACCATCCATCGGGCGGAGCCAACACTCCTTCGGGCAATTCTTCTTCCGGCACGTCTGCCGTTACGATCGAGGAAGCGGTCGTTTTCAACCAAAACGGCATCAAGATAACCGCCAAGAGTTTCGACGCAAAGGGCGGTATTTTCGGTCCTCAGATCAAAATGCTGATTGAAAACGACAGCGAGCAGTCGATTACCGTCCAGGTGCGCGACGAATCCGTCAACGGATATATGATCGGCACGTCCATGTCGGCAAGCGTTACGCCGGGGAAAAAGACCAACCATTCTCTGACTATTATGCGTTCCGATCTCGAGGCAGCGGGTATTACCACGATTGCAAACGTGGAATTCCGTTTTCATATTTATAATTCGGAGACCTGGGACGTCATTCTGGACAGCGATCCGGTGAGAATCGAGACTTCCGCAGCGAACGGGTTCATTTACTCCTACGACAACTCCGGCTTTCCCGCTTACAACGCGAACGGAGTCGAGATCGTAATCAAAGGGGTGGACAAAAACGGCTCGTCGCTCGGTCAGACCGTTCTGGTCTATATCTACAATTACGGCGACCGTGACGTTACCGTTCAGACTCGCAGAGAATCGGTTAACGGCTTTATGGTTTCGGGCATTTTCTCCTGCACGGTTACCGCGGGGAAGCACGCAGTGGACTCTATCAAGTTCCTGTCGAGCAGTCTTGAAGAAAACGGCATAGAAACCATCGAGAACGTCGAATTGTCTTTCCACATTTCCAGCGCGGATATGTGGTCAACGATCGTCGATACGGAACCGGTCAGCGTCGATTTCAACTGATCGTTACGACACCGACAACTGCAAGGTACACAAACAACGATTCAAACCCACGCCAACGTTGGCGG
>CAMZBE010000101.1 GCA_947304475.1 uncultured Clostridia bacterium | reverse complement strand
CTCGCCGGCGGCAAGCACTTCTATCCGACTCCGGGCAACCTCGACGGCAACGACCTTTACGTCGAGTTCTCGATCCTTTGGAACGCCGCGTTCGTCAACAACTGCAAGGGCGTTTTGAAATCGGGCAATAGTCAAGCAGAGGGTGCCAAGAGTATAAATTGGGCGTGGATGATAATGAACAACGGCGGAGGCGGAGGGAGCGATTGCCGGTATGCGGGCGGTTTTGAGTATACTGACCTCGGTAACGTCGAGTATCCCGCCGGCGTTTCCATGTCGGGCGGTAGCGCTGCTTTCGATCAGTTCCCGAACCTTGCCGGCCCTGATCAGGCAAATCCCGAATACGGTTGGCACCGCGTAACCTTCAAACTTCATCAGGAGTTGACCAACGCAGGCGTGCTGGAAACCGACGAGACAGCCGGCAAAACCGCGGCACAGTACACGTTGACCGGTACCTATTATATTGACGGCGTAAAACTCGCGCAACTCAGTTACAGCGGCGACGGTGGGTCCAACGGCGGTTACTGGGGTACCCCTGATAAATCTAACAACAAAAGTATGCACAAGGGTCTCTTCTCCGCAAGATCTGACGGCAACGGCAACGTTATCTATAAGGATTGCTTTGAGTTGACTGCTTCCAATAAGAGCACGCACGCATTCGTCGGGTTTATCGGTGTGCAGGCAAACGACGCCGAAGCCCCCGGTTACATTGTTTACGGCGACCTCAGTTTCACCTGCGGCAAGGCGCCCGTTCAGAACGTGGAGCGCGCCGCGGATCCGACCGTTGCGACGATTGCGTCGGTCGGTTACGGACTTCCCACGAACGTATACTATCAGTTCGTCGTTGACTGACGGAAAAAATGAACCGAAAGGAAACCGGAAGATGAATAACGAAAAGAAAGTTTTTGAATCTGCCGAAATCAAGATCGTTTTACTCGACCGCGATCTGCTCCTGACCTCGGGCGGCTCGCTCGGAGAGGGCGATTGGGCTTCCTTTGATTTCGGATCCCTCTGATCCGCGCCCCCTGTCTCCAACGCAGAGGAGACAAACAACTGTTCCGAGAACGCCGGGCGTCCGCCCGGCGTTCCCTTTGGATTCAACCTGTCCCGCACGCGGAATGTCTTTTATGAAAAAGTGGCGTAAAAAACTCGGGTTATGGCGCACGACCCCTTGCTTTTTCGGTATGAATCCACTATAATAGTTGTGGTTGAATCCCCGGCTTCCGAAAGCCGATCGCGTTTTCCCTGCCGTCCAGGCGAAACAAGAAAGGAAACAGATATGAAACTCCATTTTGACTTTACGAAAACCAACGGGAAGATCAAGCCGATGCACGCCGTCGGTCAGCCGCCCGCGGACATCTGCGACGACGGGATCGAACACTCGATGTTCCACTATCTGACCGAGGCGAATATCCCCTATTGCCGTATGCACGACACCTGCGGGAATTACGGGGCGAACGTGTTCGTCGACGTTCCGAACCTCTTCCGTGACTTCGACGCCGACGAGAACGATCCCGCGTCCTACGACTTCGCGTTCACCGACGCCCTCTTTGAAAAGATGGTCGAGGCGAAACTCGAGCCCTACTTCCGGCTCGGCGTGACCATCGAGAACGCGCACATGATCAAATCCTATCGCATCTTCCCGCCGAAGGACCCCGAAAAGTGGGCGCGCATCGCGGAACATATCGTCCGCCACTACAACGAGGGATGGGCGAACGGGTTCCATTTCGGGATCACCTATTGGGAGATCTGGAACGAGCCCGATAACGAAGAAGAGATCGCCAAAAACAATATGTGGAAGGGCACGAAGGAGCAGTACTACGACCTCTACGCCGCGACGGCGAAACGCTTGAAAGACTGCTTCGGCGACAAGATCAAGGTCGGTGGATTTGCGAACACCGGGCTTTATCTCGGGTATCTGGAAAAAGAGGAAAAATACAAAAAGCCGCACGAGATTATCCATTGGGAAGAGCGCGCGATCTACCATACCGAATTCACCCGCGGGTTTTTGCGCCGCATCAAGCGCGACAATCTGCCGATCGACTTCTTCTCGCACCACAGTTATATGACCGTCAAGCGCACCGAGCAGATCCAGGCGTACACCGAAAAACTGCTCGCCGAGGAGGGCTTCCCCGACATCGAGATCCACCTGAACGAGTGGAACACCGACCGCACGCGCGAGACCCGCGGCACGACCAAGGCGGCGGCGGACGTTTCCGCCATGATGATCGCGATGCAGAAGACCAAGATGTCCCTGATGTGCTTCTACGACGCGCGCTTCGGGACCAGCGTCTACGCCGGGTTCTTCAACCCCCTGACCGAGCAGCCCTTCTGCACCTACTACGCGTTCAAGGCGTTCGGGAAACTCTACGCCCTCGGGAACGCGGTCGAACCGACCGGCTGCGGCGACGGGCTTTACGCCCTGGCGGCGACCGACGGGAAAACGTGCGGCGTGCTGATCGCGAATATCAGCGGCGAGGAAAAGACCGTCGAGACCGATCTCGGGAGCGGCTACACCGCTTATCGCATCGACGAAAAGCATATGATGACCAAGACGCGCGTCTCGACCAAGTCGATCAAACTTAAAAAGTTCGACACGCTTTACCTCGAAAAGAACGGCTGAAACGGCGCCGGGAAAAGGGATCAACGGAATGGAAACGAGTTTTCAAAACGGGGCGATCGTCGCCCGGGGCAAGTTTTGGGAGGACGCGGTCTGGGACGTTTTCGCAAACGACCTGCGCGTCTCGTTCGACGGCAAGGGCGGAATCACCAACTATTCGGTCTGCAACCACCCGGGCAGTTACGTCAGGAGAAGTTATCTAAACGTCTTCGTGAACGGCGTCAAACTCGACGCGTTCACGGATAAGACCGTGGAAATGATCGGACGGACGCAGAAGATCGTACTGGAAACCGACGGCGGCGAGATCGAAGTTTTCGGGTTCGTTCCGAAGCGCGGCAACGCCCTGTGCTACGAGATCACGGCGGAGAGCGCCGCGAAATACGATTTCGTTTTCGACTTCGGGCAGGCGGTCAAGGGGTTTTCCTACGCCGCGGACGCCCAAAGCGAGTATATCTCCGAGAACGCCTCGGTCTATCTGCACACCGAGAAGAGCGTGCGCTTCGTCTGCTCCTACGACTCGGACGAGGCGTGCTGCCAAGATATACTCTCCCGTTTCGCCGCCCTGAAACAAGAGGTCGAAGACGAGATCAAGAACGTGAAGATCCCCGCGACGGCGAAGACCGAGCGTGACAAGGCGCTCTACGTTTCGAGTATCTTCTGCGCCCTCGAAAACTACAAGGAAATCGGGGAGTACCGGGGCTTTTCCGCCGGGTGCAGTTACGTCAAACCCGTCCGTACCTACTTCAGGGACGCCTATTGGACCGTCCTCTGTATGTATAAAGATCACGCCGACCTCGTCCGGAACGAGATTTTGACGCTCGCGCACGGGATCGAAGAAAACGGGGATTGCCCCTCCGCCGTGACCTTTGAATTGCTCCCGCACTGGCGGAACCACTACGACAGCCCGAGTTTCTTCGTTTTGATGGTCTACGACTATATCAACCGGACGGGCGATTTCTCGATCCTCGACGAGACGGTGAACGGGAAAACGGTCTACGACTACTGTCTTCTGACCGTCGACAAACTGTCGGCGTACGAGGACGAAACCCACCTGATCGTCAAGGAGGGACCGTACAACAAGCGCGACTGGGCGGACGAGGTCAACCGGATCGGCTACGTTTCCTACCTTGAACTGCTCTACGCCCGGGCGCTCTGGTGCGTTTCAAGGATCGCGGAAAAACGGGACGCAAAACGCGCCGCAAAGTATTCCGAAATGTACCGCGCGACCAAAGCCGCGATCGACCGGATCCTCTGGGACGACGAAAAGGGATACTATATCAACTACGTAAACGGCGATTTCGTCGAGGATAACCTCTCGGTCGATACGATCGTCGCCGTCCTGTTCGGGATCAGCGACGAAGAGAAGACCGAGCGCCTGCTCGACAACGTCTCGAAGATGCTCGAATCGCGGAACAATACCGTTCAGCGGGCGGGCGACTTCGGCGTGATGAGCGTTTTCCCCTTCTACAAGGGGGAAGATCGGTACTACAACAAGTCCTCGCAGGATTACGAGTACCACAACGGCGCCGTCTGGCCGTATCTGTCCGCTCTGGTCGCCTACGCCGAGGCGAAAAACGGGCGCGATTACGAATACGCCCTGACCTCGTCGTTCGACTGGAATATTCCGCGCGGGAACTACACCCCGATCGAGTACTACTCGCCGATCCGCCCCGACGGCTCGCTTCTGCAGGCGTGGAGCAGCGACGCGGCGTGGGTTTACGACTGGCAGGACGGCGATTTCTTCAAAGAGAACGCCGTCGTCTGGGAATGAGCGGAGAACGCAAAAAGACCGGCTTGAAAAAAGAGAACCGCCCCGCGTGGCGGTTCTCTCCTTTTTTCGGACTCTTTTCCGACCTTGCCGCCGCGGTCCGCGCCGTTCTCTTGACAATCCTTCCGTTCCGTGGTATAATGGAACGGAAAAGCGAAGCCCGATCGACGACGCCAATCCGTCACGATCGGGACTTTTTTGCGGGAAAGAGGAAAAAACCATGTTTGATTACGACGTTATCATCATCGGCGCGGGACCGGGCGGGATCTGGTCGGCGTACGAACTGCGCGACAGCGGCTTGAAAGTCGGCGTGTTCGAAGAGGGCAACCCGCTGCCCAAGCGGAAATGCCCGATCGACGGCGACAAAGTAAAGTCCTGCGTCGGGTGCAAGACCTGTTCGATCATGTCGGGCTTCGGCGGCGCCGGCGCCTTCTCGGACGGCAAATACAATATCACGAACGACTTCGGCGGCTCGCTCTACGAACATATCGGGCGGCAGAAGGCGCTCGAGTTGATGGAATACGTCGACTCGGTGAACCTCAAGTTCGGCGGCGCGGGGACCAGACTTTACTCAACGGCGGGCACGCGGTTCAGCAAGATCTGTTTGCAGAACAAACTGGTGCTGCTGAACGCGAAGGTGCGCCATCTCGGCACCGATATCAACTATATCGTGCTCGAGAACCTCTACCGGGAACTCGAAAAGAAAGTTGATTTCCATTTCAATACCCCCGTCGACACGCTCTCGCAGAACGAGGGGGGATATACGGTCGAGGCGGGCGGGCGCAACTACACCTGCCGCACCTGTATCGTCTCGGTCGGGCGGAGCGGCTCCAAGTGGATGGAAAAGACCTGCCGCGCGCTCGGGATCGAAACCATGTCGAACCGCGTCGATATCGGCGTGCGCGTCGAACTGAACGCCGAGATCTTCGAGCATCTGACCGACGAACTGTACGAGAGCAAGATCACATACCGTACCGAGACCTTTGAAGACCGGGTGCGCACCTTCTGCATGAACCCGCACGGCATCGTGGTCAACGAGAACACCAACGGCATCATCACGGTCAACGGGCACAGTTTCGAGGGCGACGACAAGAAGACCGGGAACACCAACTTCGCCCTGCTGGTCTCCAAGCACTTCTCCGAGCCCTTCCGCGACAGCAACGGCTACGCCGAGAGCATCGCGCGGCTGTCGAATATGCTCGGCGGCGGCGTGATCGTGCAGCGGTTCGGCGACCTGATCCACGGCAGAAGAAGTTCCGCGGCGCGCATCTACGAGGGCTCGGTCAGGCC
>CAMZBE010000100.1 GCA_947304475.1 uncultured Clostridia bacterium | reverse complement strand
CGGGCGGCGAACAGCCTTACGTCGTCTGCTCCGTCCACCCCGAAAACGGCGCGCGTTTCGCCACCTACGCCGCCAAATGCGTGCAGAACGAGATTTTGATGTATTTCCGGTCGCGCAAAAAACTGCAGAACGAGGTCTCGATCAACGACACGATCGAGGTCGACCGGGACGGCAATCCCCTGACCTATCTCGACGTGATCCACACCGACGACACCATCGCCGAGGACCTGGATCTGAAGATCCATTCCGAGCGGGCGAAAGAGTATATCCTGAATCGGCTCGATAAACGCGAGCGGACCATACTGATCCTGCGTTACGGTCTTTCGGGCAAACCGCCGCTCACGCAAAAGGAAACGGCGAAACTGCTTTCGATCTCGCGTTCCTACGTCAGCCGGATCGAAAAGAAGGCGCTCGAAACGCTCCGCCTGTCGTTCGGGGACGACGTTCATTCATTTTCGGATACATAATCCCGGGGCTTTCGGGAAAAATGAAGGTTGGAAGTTCACTTCCGAAGAAAAATGAAAGGATCAACAGTCCATGATGAATGTGATCGACCGGATCGCGCTCACGCTCGCCGTCATCGGCGCTCTGAACTGGGGGAGCATCGGGCTTTTCGCCTTCGATTTCGTCTCCTGGCTTTCGGGCGGCGCCGGAACGCCGCTCGCGCGGATCATTTTTACCCTGGTCGGGATCGCGGGGCTCTGGTGCGTCTCGCTGATCTTCCGTCCGGAGCACAATTTCGAGAGACAGCGCCAGCACTGAGGGAAACGGCTCCGCATCGTCGGAGCCGTTTTTCTCTTTCCTTCATAAACTGTTAGCGGATAGATTTCTATTCTTTTCCTGACTAAAAAAGAGGGACAAAGACAACAATAGGATCAGCCGGGCGGCACGTTTCGGAGAATTTTCCGGCAAAAAGGAGATCAGGAAATGGGCAACATAAAAAGAGGAGACATCTATTACGCCGATTTAAGTCCCGTCGTCGGGAGCGAACAGGGCGGGCTCCGTCCGGTCCTGATCGTCCAGAACGATATCGGAAACCGCTACAGTCCGACGGTGATCGCCGCCGCCATCACGAGCAAACTCGGAAAGAATAAACTTCCGACGCACATCGACATCTACGCCTCGGAGGTCGGGCTTGCCAAGGACTCGGTGATCCTGCTCGAACAGATCCGCACGCTTGACAAGCGGCGGCTGCGCGAGAAGATGGGACACCTGAACGAGAGCGTCATGGCGCGCGTCAACGACGCGATCTCGGTCAGTTTCGGTCTTGTAGAGCAACCCGCGCCGGCGCGCGAACGTGCGAGCGCCCGCGTCTATACCGGAAGAGAGACGCCGAAGCCGTCCTTCGGATAAGTCGAAAACGAGAATCCGGCGTTTTTTTACGACCGCCCCCTTCCCCGCCGCATACGAAAAACGGGGATCGGGGCGGCGACTTTTTTCGCTTCGGGTATTGCATTTTTTCCTTGCGTGTGCTATAATTCGGTATAACTGAATAGCGCAGAGCGGTTCCGGCGTCCCGCCGGATCAGAGGGAAGTTCGGTGCAAATCCGTCGCAACAGTCATTACCGTAATTGAGAGATCATAAGTCGGAATACTCACCGCCCAACGCGCACCCGGTCGGCGTTCTTTCGCCGCAGCATTTTTGGACATGAAAAGTGCGACCTTCTCCACGGACGGGGGGAGTCTGCCTTCCCATGCCCGCGGTGATCGTTCTGTCGCATTTGGAGAGATCCGAATGAGGCAGTATTTTTTGTTTAAGGAGGAAAGATGGCAGACGAAAAACTGACGCGCGAAACCTGTCTCGCCCTGCTCCGGGAGACGCGGGAACGGCTTTTGCGCGAAGGAATCGACCGCTACCCGAAACGGGCGGATTTTTCCGACGTTGAGGTGATGGCGATCAAGGCGTTTCTCGGTCCGTGGCCGCGTGCGCTCGAGCAGGCGGGGATCAAGCCGCCGCGCGACGGCGACCGGCTCGAAAAGAACAGGCAAAAACGGATCGCCGCCAAGCGGAGACGAAACGCCGCGCGAAAAGAAAAAGGAAAAACCGTCCCGGAAGAAACGACAAAAGAATGAAAGAGGTAAAAACAATGAAAAGAGTACTCTCCCTTATGCTGGTTCTTGTCTGCTTCGTTCTGCTGCTTGCAGGATGCGGCGACAAAACGAAAACCGAGAACGTCACCGTGACGATCGTGGATAAGAACGGTGAAGCCGTCCTCGCTTTGGAAAAAGTCAAAGCGAAGGACCTTGACGGCGACGACAAGATCACAATCTACGAGGCGCTGAAAGCGGCACACAAGAACTGCCCGAACGGCGGAGCCGACGGTTTTGCCGCCGAAGATACGCAGTACGGTCTTTCGATGGTCAAACTCTGGGGTGAAGAGAACGGCGGCTCGTTCGGTTACTACGTCAACGACGGGATGCCGATGTCCCTTGCCGAGGAAGTGAAAGCGGACGACCGGATCGTCGCGTATTTCTACCTGTACGGACAGATGGACACCTACTGCTACTTTGACAAGCAGATTGAGACCGTGAAAAAGGGTGAGACCGTGACGCTGACGCTGACTGCTTTCGGTTATGACGAAAACTGGAACCCCGTTCCGAAAGCGTTCGAGGGAGCGACGATCAAGGTCAACGGGACCGCCATAGAAGCCAAGACCGACGCGGAAGGCAAGATCACGCTGACGCTCGACAAGGGCGTGAACGTCATCTCGGCTTCGGGCAATACGCTGGTTCCCGCGATCGCAAAGATCACCGTGAAGTAAAAAATGACGAAGCGGTTTTTCGCCCCCCTGCTCGCGCTCCTTCTGCTCCTTCTCTGTCTGCCGGTCACGGCAAATGACGAGGAGCCGACGACGATTTACGTCGAAGCGATCGAGCGCTACAAGGGGGCGGCGCTCCAAGAATGGCTGGACTGCGAGTTGACCGACAACGCCGGAAAAGGCGCGGAATGGTACGCGTACGCGCTGATCAAACGGTACCCTACGCTCGATTACACCCGATACGAGGCGGCGCTGCGCGAAAAACTGGCGACGGGGAGCGTTTCGTCGCCCGTCTCGCGGATGAACTGCGCGCTGGTGCTCGCCTGCCTCGGGAGCAGTCCCGAACTCGTCCGGGAAACGCTTGACGGGGGGATCGGGCAACTCGGGATCATGAGTTGGATCTACGGTCTGCATCTTCTGAACGCCGGATACGAGGCAACCGAATACAAGGCGTCCGACGCCGTCGGACAACTTCTCTCTTTGAAGAAGGACGACGGCGGCTGGGCGGTTTCCGGACAGTACGGCGACGTTGACGTGACGGCTATGGCGCTGCAGGCGCTGGCGCCGAACCGGGATCTGCCCGGGGTATCCGACGCCGTCGCGAACGCACTTACGTTTCTTGCGTCGCGGCAACTTGAGAGCGGCGGCTTCAAAAGTTACGGTGTTGAAAACGCCGAAAGTTCCGCACAGGTGCTGATCGCGCTCTCGTGTCTCGGCGCCGACGCCACAGACGCCGGGTTTGCCGGCGGGTACGAACGACTGCTGGCAGGACTGGCGCAATTTGCGACGGAATCCGGGGGGTTTTCGCACGAGATCGGCGGCGAAGTCAACGAACTTGCCACCGCCCAGGCGTTTCTTGCCCTGTCGTCCGTCCTTGCGGCGCGCGCGAAACAATCGTCGGTCTATCTCCCCGACGTTCCGCCCGGATCGTTCATTCCGACTGTTTCGGGGGGGCGCTTCCCCTTTCTCGTCCTGTATATCGCGATCCCGATCCTGGCGGCGGCAACCGTCGTCCCGTTCATTCTCAAAAGAAAAAGAGAACGAACCGCCGAAGCGCCGAAATAATCGCTTTTCACCCCCCTTTTTTCGCAAAATGCTCTTGACAAAGTCCCCACCCTATGCTATAATAGCGGGTGCTTGAAAGAGAGCATATCTGGGTGTGGCGCAGTTGGTAGCGCGCTACCTTGGGGTGGTAGAGGCCGCACGTTCAAGTCGTGTCACTCAGACCAGAAGCAGCCGATGGGCATTCGCCCGTCGGCTGCTTCTTATTTGAACGATATGTCTTGAACGTGCGTCCGACTACCGCCCCGCGCCGCAGGCGCAGGGGGGTAGGGTGAGCAAGCGAAAACAGTCCGGTGGACTGTTTTCGCGAAGCGATACCCCCAAAAGAACCCGTTTGAAGAAGCGAGCCGGCGAGCGACACGCAAACGGGATTCGACGGGGGAGGGCAAAGCGCAGCGATACCCCCAAAGCAAGGAGTTCGGGGCGCGCGGCACGCCGCGCACCCCGAACGACTATGCGACGGGGGAGGGGCAACGCACGTTCAAGTCTTTCAGCCGTTTTGCTTCATTCGTCGTCCGAAGTTTCACCGCGACTGTGCCAGTATTCGTCATTATCCGGGTTGCACTGGTTTGCATGGTTATCCCGATCTGCCCAATATGCATCATTGTTCGGGTTGTGCTGATTTGCATAATCGTTCAGTTGAAATTGTGTGTGGGTATAACCCGATACTCCGTGCCCGCCTTTGCTCATCTCATCATTCTCCTTTCAGTCTTCAATAATTTGATAACTCACGCGCGAACCTTTGACACGTTGCGCGTGATAACGATTACCGTTTGCCTTCCAATGCGGGAAAGAATTTGCCTTTTCCTGGTTGGTATCACGATGGCAAATGACAATGTTTTCGAGTACATCGCATCCGCCGCCCGAAAGCGGGCGGATATGGTCGAGCGTCGGATAATAAGAACTGTTTGGATTCCCGCAGGCTGTTTTTTTCATCAGCCGTCCCGCATAATCGTACGCTTCCTGCGCGGAGCCAAAGACTCTGTTCCACACGTCCAATGTTTTGTACTTTGACATTTTGAGTACCTCCTTCCTTTGTAGTATCTCTATTATACTGCTTGAATAGGAAGAACGAAAGGGTACCGCAGTACCCTTTCGTTTACACTAAATCCAGAATGTTCTCGTCTGTTAATGAAGCAACAAGCAAAACATTTGACAATTCAGGACGTTTGATCCCTTTTTGCCACGACTTGATCGTCTCTTGGCTGACGTGTAGTATCTCCGATGCTGTTTCAGCAGTTTTCGTAGCCCATTTTTTCTTTATCGCCTCATAACACTTGCGGGCGATTACTTTAGAATTGTCTTTATTGTATTTTTCAAAAATCTCCTGCAGAAAGAACATGTCTTTCCCAACGACCTCGTGAATTGTTTCATTCAGTTCGTTCCCTTGAAGCGCTTTTGATAATTGCGTTCCGTTTTCCCCCATTGAAACGAACTGGACACAATTCCATTCAGACGGGATCAAATAGGGACTATGCGTCGAATAAACGACCTGAATGCCCTTTTTCGCAAGATCCATCAAGTCTTTGAGTATTTCTTTTTGTGCCGTTGGATGCAACATTCCTGCCGGCTCGTCAATGAGGAACAGATCCCCTTCTTCAAGCGTGTTTTTGATGAAAAAGTATGTAAAATACCACCGTCTCCCGGAACTGGTTTCGTTGAGGGCAATTTTCTCCCCGCTTTTTTCGTGAAGATAAATCATCATTTGCCCTCTCTCGTCCTGCTCTACGGAAACGGAGTTAAACATACCTTCTTCAAAAGCAGGAAGGGATTGGTTTAGTTTTTCTTCAAAAAGGGAAAGAGTATTGGGAGACAGAACTGGTGTCCGATTGCTTTTCAAATCTGAAAGTAATCGTTCTCTTTCCTCTCCTTGGCAAAATGATTTTATAAAAGTTTCAATGATTGTTGCAGTTTTATCGGTTTGATAATAAAAAACGTCTCTCTTTTCACTTTTGAAAATCAAATCCCGGTTTTCGTTTCTTAAAAATGAACACTTCTTACCGACTGCTTGCTGAATGTTCCGAAGAAAGAGGAACAGAAACAGATCGAGCATCCGCATCAGAT
>CAMZBE010000099.1 GCA_947304475.1 uncultured Clostridia bacterium | reverse complement strand
CTTTCGGGAGACATGACGCCCGGCTCTGAGATCGGTCTTAAAATCGACCAGACCTTGACGCAGGACGCGACGGGCACGATGGCGTACCTCGAATTCGAGGCGATCGGGATCCCGCGCGTCAGAACCGAACTGTCGGTCGCCTATATCGACCACAACACGCTCCAGTCGGGCTTTGAGAACGCCGACGACCACCTCTACATCCAGTCGGTCGCCAAGAAGTACGGACTTCGCTTCTCGCGCCCCGGCAACGGCATCTGCCATCAGGTGCACCTCGAACGCTTCGGCAAACCGGGGAAGACCCTGATCGGCTCGGACAGCCACACCCCGACCGGCGGCGGGATCGGTATGCTCGCGATGGGCGCGGGCGGACTCGACGTCGCGGTCGCGATGGGCGGCGGCGCCTACTATATCACCATGCCGAAAATGATCCTCGTCCGCCTGTCGGGCAAACTCCGTCCGTGGGTGTCGGCGAAGGACGTCTCGCTCGAACTGCTGCGCATCCTGTCGGTCAAAGGCGGGGTGGGTTCGATTATCGAGTGGGGCGGAGAGGGGGTTTCCACCCTTTCGGTGCCGCAACGTGCCACCATTACCAATATGGGGACCGAACTCGGCGCGACCACGTCGATCTTCCCGTCCGACGAAGTAACGCGCGCGTTCCTTGCGGCGGAAGGGCGTGAAAACGACTACGTTCCGCTCTCGTCGGATTCCGACGCCAAATACGATCGGGTGATCGACATCGACCTGTCGGCGCTCTCGCCGCTGGTTGCCTGCCCGCACAGTCCCGACAACGTGAAGCCGGTCTCGGAACTCTCGACCGTCAAGGTCGACCAGGTCTGCATCGGTTCCTGCACTAACTCCAGTCTCGCCGATCTGCTCCGCGTCGCCGCGATGCTGAAAGGCAAGAAGATCGACGACAGCGTTTCGGTTTCGGTCTCGCCCGGCTCCAAACAGGTGCTTTCGATGCTCTCGGACTGCGGGGCGCTCTCGGATATTCTCGCCGCCGGCGCGCGGCTGCTCGAATGTGCCTGCGGACCGTGTATCGGTATGGGCTTCTCGCCCAATTCCGCGGGCGTGTCGCTCCGCACCTTCAACCGCAACTTTGAGGGACGCTCGGGAACGCGTGACGCGGGCGTGTATCTGGTCTCGCCCGAGGTCGCCGTGGCGTCGGCTCTGACCGGGTATATCACCGATCCCGCGACGTTCGGCGAATGTCCGCCGGTCGTCCTGCCGAAGCAGTATAAGATCGACGACTCGGCGATCCTCTTGCCCGCCGATCCCGAGACCGCAAAGACCTTGACCGTCCGCCGCGGTCCGAACATCAAGCCCTTCCCGGACACCAGACCGCTCCCGGACAAGGTCGACGCGACCTTGACCTTGAAGGTCGGCGACAATATCACCACCGACCACATCATGCCTGCGGGGGCGAAAATCCTGCCGTACCGTTCCAACATCCCCTACCTCTCGAAGTTCTGCTTCGCCGTCTGCGACGAGACCTTTGCCGAGCGGGCGAAAGCCGCCGGCTCGACGGTGATCGTCGGGGGCTCCAACTACGGACAGGGAAGTTCGCGCGAACACGCGGCGCTGGTCCCGCTCTACCTCGGCGTGCGCGCCGTGGTCGCCAAGTCCTTCGCCCGCATCCACGCGGCGAACCTTATCAACGCCGGGATCCTGCCGCTCACCTTCCGCGATCCCGCCGACTACGACAAACTGGAGCAGGGTGACAAACTCTCGCTCTCGGGACTGTTTGCGGCGCTCGGAAACGGAGAGGCGACGCTCTTCGACGAAACCAAGGGCGTGAAGGTCACCCTCGATTGCCGCTTCACCGAGCGGCAGCGGGCGATTCTGCTCGCGGGCGGACTGCTCGACTACACCCGGAACAACGGAGAGAAAAACAATGAACAAGATCCGAATGAAAACGCCCCTCGTCGAAATGGACGGGGATGAAATGACGCGCATCCTCTGGAAATGGATCAAAGAGAAACTGATTCTCCCCTTCGTTGACCTGAAAACCGAGTATTTCGACTTGGGGCTGCCCGAGCGCGAGAAGACCAAAGACCGGGTTACCCTTGACGCTGCGAACTGCGCGAAGGAACTCGGCGTTTCGGTCAAATGCGCGACCATCACTCCGAACAAACAGAGGGTGGAAGAGTACAACCTTTCCGAGATGTGGAAGTCGCCGAACGGCACCATCCGCGCCGTCCTCGACGGCACGGTCTTCCGCGCGCCGATCCTGCTGGACTCGATCCGCCCGATCGTCCGCAGTTGGAAGAAGCCCATCACCATCGCCCGCCACGCCTACGGCGACGTCTACCGCGCGACCGAGTACCGCGTCAAGGGAGCGGGGAAGGCGGAACTGGTCTTCACCGGCGAGAACGGCGAGAGTTTCCGCGAGACGGTCTTCGATTTCGGCAAGTGCGGCGGCGTGCTGCAGGCGCAGTACAACCGCGACGACTCGATCCGGTCGTTCGCGCACTCCTGCTTCCGTTACGCGCTCGATACCAAGCAGGACCTCTGGTTTTCAACTAAGGACACCATCTCCAAACAGTACGACCAGACCTTCAAACTGATCTTCGCGGAACTCTTTGAAACCGAGTACAAAAAGCAGTTTGAGGACGCCGGGATCACCTACTTCTACACGCTGATCGACGACGCGGTCGCCCGCGTGATCCGGAGCGAAGGCGGCTTCATTTGGGCGTGCAAGAACTACGACGGCGACGTCATGAGCGATATGGTCTCGACCGCCTTCGGTTCTCTCGCGATGATGACCTCGGTTCTGGTCTCCCCCGACGGCAAGTTCGAGTACGAGGCGGCGCACGGCACCGTGACGCGCCACTACTACCGCTATCTCAAGGGCGAGGAGACCTCGACCAACCCGATGGCGACCATCTACGCCTGGTCGGGCGCTCTGCGCAAGCGCGGCGAACTCGACGGACTTTCCGATCTCGTCGCTTTTGCCGACGCGCTTGAAGCGGCGTGCATGGACACCCTGAACGCCGGGATCATGACCAAGGATCTCGTCTTGCTCGTCACCCCCGGCACCGAAGCCACGGCGGTCAATTCCGAACGCTTCCTTGACGAGATCGCCTCCCGCCTGTCGGCGCGGCTCGCCGGAGCGGCGTCGTGAACGACGCCGACCGCTTCTCCGCCGCCTGTTCCGCCGTCCTCTCGGTCTCCCACGAGAAAGAGGGGATCGGCACGCAGGGCGAGAAGACGCTGCACGCCGTATTTAAGAACTATTACGAACCAGACGCCGCCTTTCACGAGGTGAAGACCGGGAGTTTCATCGCCGATATCCGCCGCGACGGCTCGATCGTGGAGATCCAGACGCACGGTCTTTACCGGATGAAAAAGAAACTGAACGCCTTTCTTCCCGACTACGCGGTGACGGTCGTTCACCCCATTCCGCACAGCCGCACGGTCCGTTGGATTGAAAAGGACGGCACGCTCTCCCCCAAGCGGAAAAGCCCGAAAACGGGGAAGTTCCTTGACGCCGTTCCGGAGTTGCTCGGGATCCGGGACCTGCTTCTGCATTCGCATCTGACGGTCGTTTTGTCACTCGTCGACTGCAACGACTATAAGGTGCGGTCGGGTAAGGTCGGACGGAAACGCGGCGCGATGCGTTTTGAGCGGATTCCGACGGCTCTGATTTCGGAAATAATGCTCTCGTCCCCCCGCGACTATCTCGCGTTTCTGCCCGCCGATCTCCCCGACGTTTTCACGTCCGCCGACGTCGCGCGGGCGGGAAAACTGCACCGCGACGACGCGACGTCTCTCCTGTTTCTGCTCTACACCGTCGGCGTCGTCGAGCGGATCGGCAAAAACGAGCAGCGGTACTACCTTTACCGTCGTCTGCTCTGATCCGCCTTTTTACCCCTTTGCTTTTTCCGAATTTTCAATGAAAATAACGACCGCCCCCCTTTCGGGAGACGGTCGTTTTCTTGTCGGTTTCGGACGGGTTATTCTGCGTCGATGGTCGAGACCGGAATGGTGCTCTCCTCCAGCACGTCGACCACGATCCGGACGGTATCGAGCGAAGTGAAGATGGTCACGCCGTTCTCGGTCGCGCAGCGGCGGATGGTCGCGCCGTCCTCGTTGTGGATGCCCGACGAGATGCTCCGCGTGTTGATGACGTAACTGACGAACCCAGCGCGGATCAGTTCGGGGATCTCGTTGCTCCCCTCGGAGATCTTGCCGAGGCGGTGGGTGCGGATACCGTTTTCTTTTAAGAACTTCGCCGTCCCGACGGTCGCCGCGATGTTGAAGCCGAGGCGGTAGAAGCGCCGCACCAGCGGAAGCGCCTCTTCCTTGTCCTCGTCGGCGAGCGTCACCACGACGGTTCCGTAGTTCTGCAGTTTCATGCCCGACGCCTGCAATCCTTTGTAGAGCGCGCGGGAGAGTTTCTCGTCGTAACCGATCGCTTCGCCGGTCGATTTCATTTCGGGGGACAGGTAGGCGTCCAGCCCCTTAATCTTGTTGGACGAGAAGACCGGGACCTTGACGTAGTAGCGTTTCTTTTCGTCGGGGTAGATCCCGAAGATGCCCTGTTCCTTCAGCGATTTGCCGAGGATCACCTCGGTTGCGATGTCGGGGAGCGCGTAGCCCGTCGCCTTCGAGAGGAAGGGAACGGTGCGCGAGGAACGCGGGTTGACCTCGATGATGTAGACGTCGTTCTTCTGATCCACGATGAACTGGATGTTGTAGAGGCCGACGATCCCGATCCCGAGCCCCAGTTTCTTCGCGTATTGCAGGATCGTGCCCTTCACGCTGTCGGGGATTGAGACGGTGGGATAGACGCTGATCGAGTCGCCCGAGTGGACGCCGGTGCGTTCGACCAGTTCCATGATCCCGGGGACGAAGACGTCCACGCCGTCGCAGATCGCGTCGACCTCGACCTCCTTGCCCTCGATGTAGTGGTCGACCAGCACGGGTTTGTCCTCGTCGATCTCGACGGCGGTCTTCAGGTAATGGCGCAGCATCTTGTCGTTGGCGACGATCTCCATCGCCCGACCGCCGAGCACGAAACTCGGTCTGACGAGGACGGGATAGCCGATCTCGTTTGCCGCGGCGACGCCCTCTTCGATGTTGGTGACGGCTTTGCCCTTCGGCTGCGGGATTCCGAGCGTGTGCAGAATATGCTCGAAACTCTTGCGGTTCTCGGCGCGGTCGATCGCGGCGCAGTCGGTGCCGATGATCTTCACGCCGCGGTCGTGGAGCGGCTGCGCGAGGTTGACGGCGGTCTGCCCGCCGAGCGAGGCGATCACGCCGACCGGTTTTTCAAAATCGACGATCGCCATCACGTCCTCGACGGTCAGCGGCTCGAAATAGAGTTTGTCGGAACAGGTGTAATCGGTCGAGACCGTCTCGGGGTTGTTGTTGACGATGATGGCTTCGTAGCCCGCCGCGCGAATGGTCTGCACCGCGTGGACGGTCGAATAGTCGAATTCGACACCCTGCCCGATGCGGATCGGGCCCGCCCCGAGCACAACGATCTTCTTACGGTCGCCGAGTTTCGATTTGTTTTCACCCGTGTAGGACGAGTAGAGGTAGGCGATGTATTTCCCGGTGTGAAGCGTGTCGACCATACGGAAGATCGGGACGATCCCGTTTGCCTTGCGGAGGCGGTAGACGTCGACTTCGGGCGTCTTCCAGAGAAGACCGATCTCCTTGTCCGAAAAGCCCATGATCTTCGCGGCTTTGAGCACCCGGACGTCACCGGGTTTTTCCGCAAGGATCCGCTCCATCTTCACGATGCGCTCGAGACACTCGAGGAACAGTTCGGTGATCATGGTCACGCGGTGGATCTCGTCGATCCCAACGCCGAGCCGGAGCAGTTCGGCGATCGCGAAGATATTGTCGTCGTGGAAAACCGCGACGTAGTCGAGTAGC
>CAMZBE010000098.1 GCA_947304475.1 uncultured Clostridia bacterium | reverse complement strand
GGATTGCACTTTTCCGTGCAGGGGGATCGAGGTGACGAAGTCGCATTTTTCGCGCACGAGGCGGGAGATCCCGTCGCCCTCGCTGCCGAGCACGATCGCCACAGGTCCCGAAAAATCGCTCGCGTAGTAGGGGGTTCCGCCCATATCGGCGGCAAAAATCCAGAAACCGCGCTGTTTCAGATCCTCGATCGCGCCGGTGACGTTGGGAACGCGCGCGACCGGATGATGCTCGATCGCGCCGGCGGACGCACGCCCGACCAGGGCGGTCAGTCCCACCGCGCGGCGCTTGGGGATCAGGACGCCGTGCGCCCCGGTGCACTCCGCCACGCGGATCAGAGCCCCGAGGTTCTGAGGATCGAGGATCCCGTCGGCGAGCACGAGCAGAGGCGCCTCTCCCCGCTCCTTTGCGAGAGCGAGCATATCGTCGACGGTCGAATAGTTCTGTTCGGCGGCGAACGCGACGATCCCCTGATGCCGCGCGTACGCCGACATCCGGTCGAGTTTGGTCCGGTCGACCTCGGCGATCGGGATCTTACGGGCGGACGCCTCGCCGATCAGTTGAATGATCGAGCCCTCGCGCTCGCCGTTCTGTACGTAAATCTTGTCGATATCGCGCCCCGACGCGAGCAGTTCCCGCACCGCGTTGCGCCCGACCACCATATTCTCGTTGATCTCTTTTTCGGTATTCTCGGGGCGGGCGTCGCGCCGCTCCCCCCGCGCTGTTCTCTGCGCGCCGTCGTACCGAAAGGGAACGCGCGCGCCGGGTTTGGCGCCTGAACGCCGGTCGCGTCCGACGCCGTCTTTTCTACCGTTCTTCTTTTCGTATGCCATACTGTCACCGCCTGACGATAGTTCTCTCATTATAACTATTATATCACGATTTTTTCTTTTTGTATAGACCTCGCGGAAACTTTTTCGAGCGAGGTAAAAACGCAAAGAAAAGAGACGGATCCATACGGCTAAGAAAAAAGAAAAAGGCAGGCGTACGCCTGCCTTTTTCTCAAGACCGAGAGCCGATCAGTTGGCTCTTCTGGCTGCGAAGCACTCGCTGCAGTACACCGGCTTGCCGTCGGTGGGATTGAAGGGGACCTTGCAGGCCTTCCCACAGTCCGCACACACCGCGTCGAACATCTCTCTCGTGCCCTTCGCGGCGTTCTTTCTGGCGTCCCGGCAGGCTTTGCATCTCTGGGGCTCGTTCTGGAAGCCCTTCTGAGCGTAGAACTCCTGCTCACCCGCCGTGAACACGAAGTCCGCACCGCATTCCTTGCACTTCAAAGTCTTGTCCTGGAACATGTTGTTTCTTTCCTCGCTTTTTGATTAGGTTTTTGCCCGTGATCGGATTTTAACCGACGCCTTTGTGACCAACGCTCTCCCTTAAGCTACCTGGGCATATGGATCTTTCAAAGTGCGGAGCCCGTATACCGCTCGCGGATCTTTTTCACGGCACGACCGAGCGCGTTCGCCACCGACTTCTCGCTTTTTTTCAAGATGTCGGCGATCTCCCGGTTAGAATACCCGTCCGCGCGAAGGATCACGGTTTTGAGTTCAAAGGGAGAGAGCAATTCGGTTGAGAGACGATAGAAATCCTTGACGGTTTCGGCATAAATCAACAGATCTTCCGGATCGGTGCCCGGTCCTTCCCCGCCCTCTTCGTCAAGAGGTCCCTCCCGCCGTTTCTCCCGCCGGAGAGCGGAAGTCAGGGCGTTGGTAACGCAGATCTTGGCGAACAGACCGAAGGTCGTACCGCGTTCCCCACGATAGGCGAGCGCCGCGCGATAAAGCGCAATGGTCGCCTCCTGCATCATCACGCCGCCCATCTCCCCAAAGGATGCGACGGTCGAGACGAGCAGAGGACGGTAGAGGTCAAGGAGTTTTTCAAACGCCCCTTTTTCCCCTTCTCGAACCGCCCGCAGCAGTGCGGACAGGTCGTCCGGATCGACTCGTTGATTCATGATCCCACCTTGATAGATAATATCATTATATCATTTTTGACGGAATTGTCAAGAGTTTTTATTGTTTTTTCGGAAAAAATCTAAAAAAATCGCTTCTTCCACGCATCAAAATCATCCAACCGGACAGGCGGGGTTCAACGCAGAAGGTAATCGATCTCCCCGGTCAGAACCGAGAGCAGACCGCGATAGGTCTTCTCCGGTTTGCGCTCGAAGTTCCGGCAGATCTTTTTGCCGATACGCTCGGACGGAACGGCGCAAGTCGTTTCCAGGATCGTGCCCGCGGGATCGGTGATCGAAAGACGAACGAGGTACTGCCCGTCCTCGCGTTTCTCGCAGGAAGTGTGCAAGGTCGCCGCGCGCGCCTTGAGCGACAAGAGCCGCGCCGCGCAGATCATGCTCTCCTCGCGGATCTCGTCGAGCAGTTCGCTCTGCAGTTGCTTCGCCACCATCTGCCCGGTCGAGGAGACCTGGTAGAAAGCGACGCCGTCGACCTCGTCGCCGATCACGTGCCCGTCGTCGAGCAACTCGGAAAAGCACTCCGCAAAATCGAACCCGCCGACGTACCCGGTCTCGTGAACGATCCGGTTGAGCGTTTCCATATCGAGGGGATACTGCAGATTGTCAAGCAGGAACAGGATGAAGATTTTTACGTCGGTCTTATCCCAGAGTTCCCTCTCTTTTTTCTTTTTCATAGCGGTTCCCGCGTCTTGATCGATCGGAAGACGCACTCCTTTTTCTTCTTTAGAGAAAACCGGGGGGCGGGGCGCCGAAACCGTTCTCCGGTCGCGGCGATCCCCGCCCGCAGGGATCGTTTATCGGCTGTGCCGTCCGATCAATCCTCGTCGTCCCCGTCGTTTTCGCCGCCAAGAGCCGGCGCCTGCGTCTCGACTTCAAAGTACTTTTCATAGTTCTTCTGTTTGCAGGACGTGAAGGAAACAAATCCGTAACGGTCGACAGACAGTCCCGAAATCTCCGAGTTCTTGAGGTACGCTCTCTGATTGAAGAGCAGCGGGATCACCGGCATCTCGGAGAGCAGGATCGATTCCGCCTCGTGGAGCAGCGTGTTCCGCGCGGCAAGATCCTTCTCGGCGTACGCCGCCTCCATCTTCTCGTCAAACGCGGCGGAAACGTAGTTCATCTTGTTGCCGCGCAGGGTGTAGGACGGTTCGCTCGTGTTGTTGATCAGTTCGTCGAGCGTCGGGGTTCCCGGAACGATCGGATCGGCGATCATACCGCCGCCGTTCATCTCGGAAGTAAAGGTCGAGAGGACGGCGAGCGCGTTGGTCGAATACATCTGGTAGTCGATCGCGATCACGTCGTAGTCGCGCGTCTCAAACTTGGTTTGCAGGACGTCCTCGTAGATCTCGATCGCGTCATCGACGACGGCGGGATCGGCGGGTTTTCCGTTGGCGGGATCAATGGTCTGATACTCGCTCGTAACCGGCTCGAGCGTCACGGTGTAGCCGAGAGACTGCCACCGTCCCTGCACGTACTCGGCGATCATTTGGCTGATCTCGTCGTCGCGGTAGGTCAGCGTGAAAGAGCCGGTCTTTCCGCCGGCGACGTTGGTCGCAGTGGTCGAGAGCGGGGTGGAGGCGGTCCAGGCGTTGTACTTGCTTCCCTCGCTGACCGTCTTCGGGATCAGACCGGTCGCCGCCTTGCCGTAAACGGCGATATTGGCGATCGCTTCCCTGTCAAGCACGTCGGAGAGCGCCTTCCGCACCGAAGCGTCGGCGAACAGGGGGTTCGCGCAGTTGAAAACGTAGGTGTAGGTCGAAAGCGTATCGGTGATGACGGCGGAACTCCGCTTCTCTTCGCGCAGATTCTTCGGGATCTCTCCGACGTAGAAGACCGTATTCTCCGCCAGTCCGGCGATCAGTTCGGCGAGGTATTCGGCGTTCGTTTTTTGGACGTCGACGTTCCACAGCGTCTTCAGCGCCGCCGGGATCACGTACGCGTCGAGCGTTGCGCTCGAATCCGAGGCACGGTGATAGGAACGGTTCCGGTCGAGCCGGAAGGATCCCTCAATATAGTCGAGCGAGGTAACGCGGAACGGACCGTTCGAGGAGATGGTGCTCACGGTCTTGCCCCAGTAGGTCTCGCGGTTGTTCACCGCCTTCTCGTTCAGCGGGGCGAGCGCGACGTTCGCCAGATTGCGGAGAAAGACGTCGTAAGCGGTGAAGCCGTCCTCGAAGGTGATCTCGAGCGTATCGTTGTCGAGCGCGACGACGCCGAGGTTATCCAGACGCTCGTTGCCCTGCTTGATCTTGAGGGCGTTCTTCACGTCGTAGAGCAGCGCCGCGGCAGGGTTGTCCGTATCCGGACGGATCAGTTTTTTCCACGCGTAAACGTAGTCCGACGCACGAACCAGCGTCGAGCCGTCGTTCCAATAGGACTCGCGCAGATCAATCGTCACTTTGCCCGCTGATTTGTCGATCTTATACTTCTTCGCGCCCGCAAGCACCAGATCCCCGTCTGGTTCGACCGAAAAGAGCGGCTCGAACACCAGTCGGATGACCGAAAGGATCGCGTCGTTGGTCTGGTTCCCCTGCGGATCGAGATCGGTGATCTCACCGGCGAGATAGACGCTGATCTGCGCACCGCCGCCGACGGGTTCCTTCGACTTCCCGCAGGAAGAGAAAACGACCGTCGAACCGACGAGCAGTCCAACGAGCAGAAGCAGACTGATGACCTTTTTCATAATTAAAACTCCTCTGGTATCGGGGATTGCCCATTTCATAGCAAGTATATTATATCACTTTTCAAAACGGTTTTCAATCGTTCGGGTAAGAATGGCTGAAAAAAAGTAATCTTCGTAGACTTGCACAATTATTGCGCGTCGGATTTGTGCAAAATGATACTGCCGTTTCGTGTTTTTCGGTGTGAAAAGGAGAAAAAGCGGGCATACTGAAAGAAAAAGCGCCGAAAGGATCCCCGAAATGGACCAAGCCAACCGTTTTCCCCGCACCGATCTTGCAACCGAACGCAGGAGAGCCGATCTGTCGCTGCCCGGTACCGATTTCAGGGAGGAGGTCGAGGGGCGCTTTACCGTGACGCGCATCACGGTCGGCGACGCCGTCTCGGCGCGCGCCATCGGGCGTCCGATCGGACGGTACCTTTCCGTTGCGCACCCGCCGCTCGACTGTCTTTGCGACGACGAACGCACCCAACTGTCGGCGATTCTGCTCCGCGAAATCCGATCGGTTCTTCCCCGCCGACGTGCGGGCGGAACCGAGTGCGTTCTGATCGCGGGGCTCGGAAACCGGGCGATCATCTCGGACGCCGTGGGACCGGAGACCGTCGGACACATTACGGCGACGGCGCACCTGAAGGAAAGGGATCCCGAACTCTTCCGCTCGCTCGGGTGTCACGCCGTCGCGACGGTCGTGCCCGGCGTCCTTGCCGACACGGGGCTGGAAACGGTCGGAGCGATCGCCGGCGCCTGCCGCGCCCTTCGTCCCGATTACGTTCTGGCGATCGACGCGCTTGCCGCGCGTTCTTCCGACCGCCTGATGACGACGGTGCAGATCGCCGACACGGGGATCCGCCCGGGCTCGGGGATCGGGAACGCCCGGACGGCGATCGACCGCGAAACGCTCGGTATCCCGGTGATCTCGATCGGAGTGCCCACCGTTGTCGAGGCGATGACGCTGGTTGCCGACCGGCTTCTCTCGGCGGGGATCCCCGAAGAAGAGACCGAAGCCCTGACCGCGTGCCGCGATCTGTTCTTCGTCACGCCGAAGGACGTTGATCTTTCGGTCAGGCGGATCTCGCGTCTGCTTTCCGGGGTGATCTCGACGCTATACGGTTTACCGCCCGAAGAATGAAACGACGGCGCCGTATCCGGCGCCGCGCAGGAGAATGCCGAAGCCGATTCCCAGAACGAGGTAACCGGCCATGACGGGAACGGATTTCAGAAACGCCTGTCGGACGGTTTTCGCGCGCATGGATGCCATCGCTCCTTCCGGCATATCGGGTTCCGC
>CAMZBE010000097.1 GCA_947304475.1 uncultured Clostridia bacterium | reverse complement strand
CCTGCGACCGTCCCGCAGAATCCCCCCTACGGCGCGCCCGCCTCTTCCGCGGGAGAACCCGGTGCGAACGCCCCCTCCGCCCGTCCGGCGGAACCCGTTCCGCCCGTGCAGCCGGCACAGCCCGTCGTGCCCGAACGCAATCCCTTCGCCTACACGGTGACCGAACGCAACGTCACCGACGGCGCGCACAGCGGAACCTCGTCGCTCACGATCGAGACCAGCCGCGTATCCGACGCGTCGCACGCCCCCGAGCAGAACGGAGAGCCGCTCCGCTCGACCATGACGCCGCAGCCCTCGGATCCCTACGCCGACTACTGCCCGCCGCCCCTGTCGCTGCTCAAGCCGGGACAGGCGAAGATGTCGGCGTCCTCGGAAGAGGAGATCCGCCGCAACGCCGAGAACCTGATCGAGACGCTCGAGAGTTTCAACATCACCGCGACCATCAATCACGTCTCGCGCGGTCCGCGTATCACGCGCTATGAACTCCGCCCCGAAAAGGGGATCCGGATCCGCAGTATCACCAATCTGATCGACGATATCTCGATGGCGCTCGCCACCCCGGGCATCCGGATCGAGGCGCCCATTCCGGGCGTCGCCGCCGTCGGCGTCGAGGTGCCGAACCGGGATTCCACGCCCGTCCGGCTCCGCGATATGCTGGATAACGACAAGTTCCGCGAGGCGTCGTCCCGGACCACGGTCTGCGTCGGTTCCGACGTCACGGGCGATCCGGTGTACGGCGACATCGCGAAGATGCCCCACGCCCTGATCGCCGGTGCGACCGGTATGGGTAAGTCGGTCTGTATCAACTCAATCCTGATCAGCCTGCTCTACAAGGCGCGCCCCGACGAAGTGAAACTGATCCTGGTCGATCCCAAAAAGGTCGAACTCGGGGTTTATAACGGGATCCCGCACCTGCTCGTCCCGGTGGTCGTCGAGCCGCAGAAGGCGGCAGGCGCCCTGGTCTGGGCGGTGGGCGAGATGGAGCGACGCTTCAACCTGATCGAGCAGACCGCCGTCCGCGATCTCAAGGGCTACAACAAGGTGGTGCGCGAGCACCCCGAACTCGGCGGAACTCCGCTCCCGCAGATCGTCATCGTCATCGACGAGTTGAACGACCTGATGATGAGCGCGCGCGACGCGGTCGAGGACGCGATCTGCCGGATCGCGCAGAAGGCGCGCGCTGCCGGGATCCATCTTCTGATCGGAACGCAGCGTCCGTCGGTCGACGTTATCACCGGCGTCATCAAGGCGAATATCCCGTCGCGGCTTGCTTTCCACGTCGCGTCGCAGGTCGACTCGCGCACCATTCTCGACGCGGGTGGTGCGGAAAAACTGCTGGATAAGGGCGATATGCTCTTCTTCCCGGTCGGCGCGCCGAAGCCCATCCGCGTACAGGGTTCCCTGGTCGACGACGACGAGGTTGAACGCGTCACCAGTTTCTTGAAACAGGGGATGGCGGACGGCGCTTCGTACGACAGCGAGATCATGGCGAACATCGAACGCGAAGCCGAAAAGTGCGCCCCGAAAGACAAGCGCGCCGAGCGCGACGGGGACGAGGACGGCTTCGGGGACGACGAGGATATCTTCCGCGATCCGCAGTTCATCGCCGCCGTCGAGATCGCCGTCAATCTCGGACAGATCTCGACCTCGAAGATCCAGACCAAACTCCGGATCGGGTTCCAGAAGGCGACCAACTTCATCGACCGTATGGAAGAGATGGGGATTGTCGGGCCGCACAACGGCTCCAAGCCGCGCGAGGTCCTGATCTCCGCCGCCCAGTTCCTCGAAATGAAATCCCGCCACTGAAAAAAGAGAGGTGCCTGATATGATCCTGCTCCTGCTTGCAGACGGATTTGAAGAAACCGAAGCGCTGGTCCCCTACGACCTGCTTTGCCGCGCGAAACTCGACGTCAGAACCGTCGGGATCACGGGAAAGACCGTCACCGGCGCGCACGGGATCGCCGTGACGACGCAACTGTCCCCGCGCGACGTGACGGGTACAATCGACGCCTTGATCCTGCCGGGCGGGATGCCGGGGGCGAAGAACCTGGATACTTCGTCCGACGTCGACCGCCTGATCGAAAAAACGCGGTCCGACGGCGGACGGCTCGCCGCTATCTGCGCCGCTCCGATGGTGCTCGGGCACCGCGGACTGCTCTCGGGGAAACGCGCGGTCTGCTTCCCGGGTTTTGAAAGTGAACTGACCGGCGCGATCCCGTCGAAGAACCGCGTCGAGACCGACGGAAAGATCACCACCGCAGTCGGTATGGGCGCCGCCTATGAATTCGGGCTGGAACTGATTTCGGTCCTTTCGGGGAGCGAAACGGCGGAAGCCGTGCGGCGCTCCGCCCTGATCCCCTCTCTCTGAACGAACCGAAATAAGAGGTAACTATGGTACTCGAACCCAAAAAGACCACGATCGCCTACCGCTGCCCCGACTGCCTTTCGCTTATCAAGGGGCTGCTCGGCGATTTTATCCCCGCCGCGGGGATGCTTCGCCTGAAATGCCCCTGCGGGAAAAGTCACCTGCAGGCGATCCCCACCCCCGACAAAGAGAAGATCCGCTTTGAGGTTCCCTGCCTGTTCTGCCGGCAGGATCACCACTTCACGGTCTCGAAGAACGTCGTGTTCGGGGAGCGGCTCTTCCTTCTGAACTGCCCCTATACCAACATGGATATCGGCTTTCTCGGTTCGGAAGAAGAGGTCGACCGGGCGGGCGAAAACCAGTTGCAGGAGATCTCGAAACTCGCGGGGATGCTCGGGGTGGAACGGTTACAGGATCTGACGCCCGAGGAAGCCGAGGGCGAAGGGACGCTCCCCGACGCGGCGGTTCACGACATCATCCGCTTCGTCGTGAAGGAGATGGAAGCCGACGGCGCGATCACCTGCCCCTGCCGCTCGGGTTCCTACGAGACCGCGATGACCGAGAACGGGATCCTGGTCTACTGCACCGCCTGCGGCGCGTCGCACCTGTTTCCCGCGAACAGCGTTTCGGACGCGGAAGCGTTTCTGCATTGCGAGACGCTGGAACTGACTAACCCCTTGAAAAATCCGGACGAGACCGGGGGTTAAACGCCGTAATAGGCGACGATCCCCCGATAGAGCCCCTCGGCGAACAGTTCCGGGTTGCCGTTCATCTCCGCCGCCTCGCGCGGGTTGGACAGAAATCCGATCTCCGAAAGCACGGCGGGCATGACGGTTTTCCGGAGCACCCAGAGCCCCGGGCGGGCGATTACGCCGCGATTCCGAAATCCGGTCAGGGCGGTGAGTTCGGTCTGGATCGACCGGGCGATCTCCGCCGCCGTCGACGGGATCCGGTAGACCAGCGATTCGCTGCCGTTTGCCGACGTGTCAAGCGAGGCGTTGGTGTGGATCGACAGGAACAGGTCGGCGCCCCAGGTATTCGCCTGATTGGTCCTGGTCGAGAGACTGGTCGCGTTGCTGGTGCCGAGTTGCGTTTCGGGCGTCGGGCGCGACAGCCGCGCCGTGAAATTCGGATTATTCTGCAGCAAATCGTAGAGCGCGCGCCCCACGCGGTAGGTCACGTCCTGCTCTTTTAAACCGTACCATTCGGCGCCCGTGTTGGGATTTTGGGGGTTGTGCCCCTGATCTATGTAAACTCTGATCGCCATATCGCTTTTGCTCCCGGTTCGGGAGTGATCCTTTCTCGGTTACTTCGGGGCGGTGCGTACCGCTCCGCCCCCTTTCATTTTATGCGGGCCGCCGGCAAACGGTCCGCCGGGAGTACGTATGAACGAACTGCAACGGATTTTGAGTTTCGTGCGCCGCGCGGTGGACGACTACGGTATGATCGCCGAGGGCGATAAGATCGCCGTCGGTATCTCGGGCGGAAAGGACAGTCTTACCCTGCTCGCTTCTCTCGCCGCCCTGCGCCGGTTCTACCCCGCGAAATTCGATCTGATCGCCCTGACCGTGGATATGGGGTTCGAGGGCGTGGACCTTACCCCGATCGCGGAATTCTGCCATGCGCTGGACGTGCCGTTTCTCGTGGAAAAGACCGATATCGCGAAGGTCATTTTCGAGATCAGGCGCGAGACCAATCCTTGTTCGCTCTGCGCGAAGATGCGCCGTGGCGCGCTCCACGCCCGGGCAAAAGCCGAGGGGTGCAACAAGATCGCGCTCGGGCATCACTTCGACGACGCCGTGGAGACCTTTATGCTGAACCTGTTCCACGAGGGACGGCTCGGGTGTTTCTCACCCGTGACCTACCTCTCGCGCCGCGACCTTACCTTGATCCGCCCGCTGCTCTACGCGCAGGAGAAGGACGTGCGCTATTACGTCAAACACGCCGATCCCCCGCTTCCCGTTATGAAAAGCCCCTGCCCCGAGGACGGAGAGACCGAACGCGAAACCATGAAGGTCATGCTCCGCGATCTCGAACGCAAGTACCCCGGTCTCCGCCACCGTATCTTCGGCGCACTTTGTAAGGGCGAGATCGACGGCTTCAAGGAAACGGAAAGATTGCCGCTCGTGAAGGACGAGGAGACGGAGTAGGATTAGGATACGCCGACTTTCTTGTAAGAAAGTCGGACAAAGAACTTCATTATGGGGAAAATATAAGCAAAACGGCGTTGCGACGCCGTTTTGCGGTTCTATAGACGATACAAAAGGATACTCCGATACAGAAACAACGCCGCCTGCGATCAGCAGACGGCGTTTGAAATATCGTAAGCAGCGCATACCGTGACAGTCCTGTTTTTGAAACCGCGCACACGAGACGCGAGTGTGCGCTAACTTCATTTTTTAATGAAGTTCTTTGCTCCACTTTCTTTTAAGAAAGTGGACGTACTCCTTCCCCCAACATCACCGACAACAAATTATCGCCGTCGGTCGGAATCACCGGAACGCCGAGGGCGGAGGAGAGGTCGGAGAGCGTCATATCGTCGAGGAACACGTCCTCCCCGGCGCGGAGTGAAGACGAGGGGATCAGAAGCGCGTCGCCGATCGGGATGCCCGAGAGTTGCCGCTTCATATCCTGCCCGGTGAGCAGCCCGGAAACCGTCACCGAATGCCCGAAAAAGTCGTTCAGGATCGTTTGGACGCGAACGGTCAGATGCGGGTACTTCTCCATCGTCATCCGGGCGATTTCCCGCATCAGTCCCTCTGCGGCGACTCCCGTCGCGATCGTGACGGTACGGGGCGGGGCGGCGGGATCGGCGGGCGGCGCGGAAGACAGTTCGTATCGAAAATCCTCGAGCGTCGAGCGGATCATTCCCACGCCGTTCTCCAGTTGCGGGTACCCCTCGTAGTACTCCTCGTCCGGGATCGGCAGTTTCGCGGACAGGTAGAACTCGTCGGCGCAGAAAAAGATCCGCGAGCCGTGCTTGGAGAGGCATTCCGAAGCGAAGGCGTCCACCTGCCGGATCACGGCGGCGCATTCCTCGGGGGTAAACGGCGTCAGGGGGTAGAGTCCGTCGCGGTGATCGGTCAACCCCGCGGGCACGACCGAAACCGAATCGACGGCGGGGGCAAGCGCGGCAAGATCCCGCATCGAGCGATCGAGTTCCGCCCCGTCGTTCAGCCCGCGGCAGAGCACGATCTGACAGTGCAGTTCGATCCCCGCCCCGGCAAGCCGCGGGAGATAGGCGAGGACCGCGCCGGCGCGTCTGTTCTTCATCATCTTCACGCGCAGTTCCGGGTTGGTCGTATGCACCGACACGTTGATCGGGGAGAACCGCATCTTGATAATGCGGTCGATATCCCGGTCGGTCATATTGGTCATCGTGATATAATTCCCGTGCAGAAACGAGAGCCGCGAGTCGTCGTCCTTGAAATAGAGCGACTTGCGCATCCCCTTCGGGAGTTGGTCGATAAAACAGAACACGCACTTGTTCCGGCACGCCTGTTTTTCGTCCATCAGCGGCGTTGAAAAGTCGAGCCCGATATCGTCGTAGGTTCCCTTTTTGATGGTGACGGTATAGGGGTTTCCGTCCCGGAGA
>CAMZBE010000096.1 GCA_947304475.1 uncultured Clostridia bacterium | reverse complement strand
GGAGACGAAATAACGGACGAGGAGTATGCCGTTCTGCGTGATACGGAAAACTACAAATACTCCGATCATGCACCCAAAGAGTTTACTCTGACCGATCAACCGGTTCTGCGTTATTTCCCGTTTCTTTATCCGCAGCAAATGGCGCAGTCTCCCGCCGATTTTTCGGACGACGCTTTTCTCTGGAAGCATTATTATCTGGTCTTTGATAAGAAGCCGATCCTTCTGAAACTTTCCACCACAGATCCCGTCAGCGTGTTTGTCGGGTATATTGACGCCGACCTTCCTTTTATCCGCGATCTTCTGAACGTCAGGGAAGAGATGACGATCCTCGATACTCGCTGCACGCTTCAAAACGTCATCCTGTCCAACAGTTGCGATCCTGCGCCGTCAAACGGAGTGATCCTCTATTACGAAACCGATCAGGGCGTGTTCGTTCGGTATTATCGATCGGAATCGTCGTCGGGAGAGTGGTTCGCGTTGCAGACGTTCACGGGATACGCGCAACGGTACGTTCAATATCTGCAAGACAACGCCTACAATGAAAACGGAGAACCGCTGATCGGTCAAATGGCTTTTCGGGATTATCTTGACGTGATCAGAACCGAAGAACCGTAAAAAACATTTTTTCCCCGCCGGGCAAGCCCGGCGGTTTTTTTACGCGTGCTTTTTCCGGGCGGGGAATAACCGAAACGAACGGAGTGAAAATCTCTTGATTTTTCACGCGTGATAGTATATAATGATAGACGGATACTCCTGCAGCCGTTCCGACCGGGCACCGGGCGGGCGGCAAAAAACCGAAGAGAAAGGAAACCGAACAATGGGAATTATCAAAGCGATCGCCGGCGCCGTTTCCGGCAACCTTGCCGACCAGTGGCTTGAAGTACTTGAGGCGGACAACATGACCGACACCACCGTCTGCGCCAAAGGCGTCACGGTGCGGAGAAACGACCGCCGTTTCGGCAATAAGAAGGGGACGGAAGATATCGTCTCGAACGGCTCGATCATTCACGTCTATCCCAACCAGTTCATGATGCTGCTCGACGGCGGCAAGGTCGTCGACTATACCGCGGAAGAAGGGTACTACAAGGTCTCGAACAGTTCGAGTCCCAGTCTCTTCAACGGTCAGTTCGGCGCGTCGCTTTCCGACGCGTTCAGCCGTGTGAAGTTCAGCGGCGTTCCCAGCCAGAAGCAGAAAGTCATCTACATCAACCTGCAGGAGATCAAGGGGATCAAGTTCGGCACGCCGAACCCGGTCAACTATTTCGACAACTTCTACAACGCCGAACTCTTCCTGCGCGCGCACGGGACCTACTCGATCAAGATCGTCGATCCCATCAAGTTCTACGCCGAGGCGATCGCGAAGAACGCCGATCACGTCGATATCAAGCAGATCAACGAGCAGTACCTGTCCGAGTTCCTCGAAGCCCTGCAGGCGGCGATCAACCAGATGTCCGCCGACGGCGTCCGCGTCTCGCAGGTCGTGTCGAAGGGACGGGATCTGTCGCGCTATATGCAGAACATCCTCGACGAGGACTGGAACAAGATGCGCGGCATGGAGATCCAGGCGGTCGGTATCGCGTCGATCTCCTACGACGAGGAGTCGAAGAAACTGATCAATATGCGCAACCAGGGCGCCATGCTCGGCGATCCGACGGTGCGCGAGGGCTATATGCAGGGCGCGATGGCGCGCGGCTTTGAAGCGGCGGGCAGCAATTCCAACGGCGCCGGTATGGCGTTTATGGGCATGGGCGTCGGTATGAACGCCGGCGGCAGTATGTTCGGCAATATGAGCGCGAACAACCAGGAACTGATCCGTCAGCAGCAGGAGCGCGAAGCCGCTGCCAAGAAGGCGGCGGAAGATAAGGCGGCAGCCGAGAAAGCAGCCGCCGCGAACAGTTGGACCTGCGCCTGCGGCGCCGTCAACACCGGCAAGTTCTGCGCCGAATGCGGCGCGCCGAAACCCGCCCCCAAGGGGACCTGGACCTGCGCTTGCGGCGCCGTCAACACCGGCAAGTTCTGCTCCGAGTGCGGTTCTCCCGCGCCCAAAGCCGACGACGGCAAGTGGATCTGCCCCGAATGCGGGAAAGAGAATACCGGCAAGTTCTGCGCCGACTGCGGAACCAAGCGTCCTTAATCGCGGGTGACGCGTATGGCGACCGCCGTAACGACCTATCAATGCCCGAACTGCGGGGCTACCCTGCAGTTTGATCCGGACAAACAGTGTTTTGCCTGTGAGTTCTGTATGTCGGAGTTCCAGGAGGCGGATCTGCTCGCCTCCGGAGCCGCCGACGCGGCGAAAAAGGAAGAGGAAGAGGGGCGCGAGTTCAGCGAACAGTTGCAGGAATACGTCTGCGACAACTGCGGCGCCGAGATCGTGGCGGACGCCAACACCGCCGCCGCGTTCTGCCTCTACTGTCACGCGCCGATCCTTCTGCACGGGAAGGTGTCGGGGCAGATGAAGCCGCACAAACTGATCCCCTTCAAGATCAGCCGCGACAAGGCGGAAGAACGGTTCCTTTCTTTCGCGAAGAAGAAATGGTTCATTCCGCGCGGACTGTTCCGGAAAGGGTATATGGAGAAGATGGAGGGCGTCTACTATCCCTTTTGGGTGACCGACGCCGACACCGACTGCCATTTTGAGGCGCAGGCGACCGACGTTCACCGCTATACTCGCGGGAACACCGAATACACCGAGACGCGCTACTACGAAATCCATCGGCGGGGCGACATCCATTTTGAGGATCTGACGACCTCGGCGCTCTCGACCGAGGACAAGAAGATGCTCGAGGGGATCCTGCCTTTCCCGTCGGAGGCGCTGACCGATTTCAGTATGCCGTACCTGACCGGGTTTTACGCCAAGAAGCGCGACATCGACCGCGAGCAACTCTACGGAGAGGTCAAGGAGCGTATGAACAAGTACGCCGCGACCATTCTCCGTCGGACGGTCTCGGGTTATACCACCGTCGAGCCGCGGGCGTGCGGCGTGAAGGTGAAGAACAGCCACTGGGAATACTCCTTGATGCCGGTCTGGGTGTTCGCCTACCCCGTGAAAAACAAGATGTACCAGTACGCCATGAACGGACACACCGGGAAGATCTGGGGCAAACTCCCCGTTTCGGCGGGGAAACTCGCGATCCTCGGAGGGATCGTTTTCGCCGTCGCGGGATTTCTCGGCGGGTTGATCTCGGCTCTGGTGATGGCGGGAGGAGGGCTCTGATATGTTTTTACTGTTTGCAGCCGCCGGCACGATCGAATGGGGCAAAGTCGTCCTGATCGGGATCCTCGTCGGCATCGTTTGCGCCGCGATCGCGATCGTTGGAGTGGTCCTCTCCTACAAGCAGAAGAACCGTTCGCCGATCTATCCTCTCGACCAGTTCACCGACCTCGATCTCCGCGAAAAAACCGACCGTTACCTCTACACCCGTACCACGACGCGCACCATCAACAAAAAGTGATTTCGGCGGCGACGTCGGGAAGGAAAGTGCTATGAAACTGCTTGAAGAACGGATCCTCAAGGACGGAAAGATCAAACCGGGCAACGTCCTGAAGGTGGACGGATTTATCAACCATCAGATCGACGTCCCCTTCGTCTCGGAACTCGGGCGCGAATTCTACCGCCGTTTCAAGGATGACGGCGTGACCAAGATCCTGACCATCGAGGCGTCGGGGATCGGGATCGCGTGCCTGACCGGCCTGCATTTCGGCGTGCCGGTCGTCTTCGCCAAGAAGAGCCGGACCAGCAATATTTCGACCGACGTTTACACCGCTCGCGTCGACTCGTTCACGCACGGCACGACCTGCGATATCATCGTGTCGAAGGAGTTTCTCTCCCCGTCCGACCGCGTGTTGATCATCGACGACTTTCTCGCGCTCGGGAACGCCCTCGTCGGACTGCGTGAGATCACGCTCGCGTCGGGTGCGACGCTGATCGGCGCGGGGATCCTGATCGAAAAGGCGTTCCAGTCGGGCGGCAGGATGCTGCGCGAGCAGGGAATGCGGATCGAGTCGCTTGCCCGGATCGCGTCCATGACCGATACCGGCATCACCTTTATCGAGGACTGACGCGGGGGCTTTATGAAAAAGAAAAGAGTCAGAACCGCCGCCGAAATCGCGGCAAGAAAACGCCGGATCGGCACGGCGGCGGCACTCGCTTTTCCCGTCGTGTTCGCCGCCGGCACCTCGTTGATCGCCGTTCTGTGTTTCCGGTGGGGCTTCGCTCTTGAATCGCTCGGCGTCAAGATCGCGCATTTCGCCGTCGGGGTGCTCTCTGCGGTCTTCGCTTGTCTGGCGTGGATCCTTTTCGTGGCGGCGTTGAACTCTTCGCGGCACAACGCGTTTCTCTACGACCGCAAGACCAAGACCGAGATCCCCCTCGAGGAATTGACGTGGGAGAGGGTCGAGGGGCGCCTCGTCGGGTACTTTGCCTATTATTTCAGAAGCCGCCGCCTGCTCGCGACCATGCCCGACGTGATTCGTCCGCTGTTTCTGCCGTGCTACCTCCTGCAATTCAAGGAGGCGCAGGACGCCGACGTCGACCGCCTGCTTCAGAATAAAGAGATGATCGACTCCGCGGTGCTGGCGCTCGATAAACTCGGGCTCGGCGACGACGGACGGCAACTGCTCTACCATTTCGGCGCCTACGAGGGCGATCCCGTCCCCTTCCGCGCGTTTATCACCGCCGCCGAGCCTCGCTTCCGCGAGAAGATCACCGACTATGTCAAAGCACATATCGACGAGTTCGTTTAACGGCTTCGCATACGGCGCTGACCGAAAAACGAAAAGAGAAAATATTTAAAGCCGGTAATGCTTTTCTCTTTGTGTGAATGTTTTACGTAGAGAAACGCAATTAAGGTTGAAAAGCGTCCGCATTTTGCGGACGCTTTTCTTCTTTTTGTTGGATTTTTGTTTTCCGGTCTGCGCCGTCTGCGCGCGCCGTAGGGGCACGCGCTGGCGCGGGTAGGTAGCAACTCTGAACGCGTCGCTCGTTCCCCGTATGCGGAAGCCGGCTCAGATGTCGTACTTCGACAAGATCTCGCTCGGCGTTCTGCGCAGCAGCCGAAGCACCGGAAGCGTGCCGCAGAGCGCGGAGATCGCGTAGAGCAGCGCGAGCACCGAGAGCGCCATCCAGAGCGGGTAGTAGAAGAACTCGCCGATCAGGGGGGCTTTCACGAGCCACGCCGAGATCAGAAGCGACGAGAAGAGATACCCGATCAGGACGGTGAGAGAGGTGACCGCGAGCGACTCGACGAAGAAACGGAAGACCAGGTTCTTTTTCGACACGCCGATCGCGCGGTAGATCCCGATCTCGCGGATCCGTCCCATCAGCGACGCCCGCATCATCAGGTACATACAGAGCGACATGACCGCGATGAAAACGGCGAGTTCGATCGCGTTCTGGACGATCTCGGATTTCTCTGTTTCGAGCGCCTCGCGCCGGAAGTCTGCGGGGGTGTAGAGCGGGGAAGTCCAGTCGTCGATGATACTGTTGCCGTCCCCTTCGAGCGCGCGGTAGTGGTCGCCGAGCGCCGCTTCGATCGCGGCGGTTGTCTTCTCGGGATCGCTTGTCAGAATAGTCATATACGTCAGGGCGGGAACGGTCGCCTCTCCGACTTTGGAGACGTTCGCTTCATCAAACCCGTACCAGGCGTATTCGCGTTCGAGGCGCGTGGTCTTGCCCGCGCGCGAGAAGACCGCCTCCGCCTCGGCGTCGTTCAACAGGTAACCGATCCGGTCGACGCTTCGTTTGGAGAGGTCGACGCTGCTGTTGCGGTACATTTCGTAATAGAGGTTGTCGAGGTCGTAGCGGTGCATTTCGTAGAGATAGGTCATTCCCGCGTCGCCCTGTGCTTCCGCCCACTGGCGCAACTCTTCTTCGGTGGGATCGGCGGCGCCGAGGTTGGCTTCACGCCAGAGAGAACGGTAGGCGAGCAGGTTCGCGGCTTCGGAGACCGTTCCGTCGTTTTG
>CAMZBE010000095.1 GCA_947304475.1 uncultured Clostridia bacterium | reverse complement strand
ACGAGCTTCCCTGATCTGTTTTTAATTCGTGGCGAACACGATTAAAAAATAACGGAAAGGAAATAAAACCGAAAAGGAGAAAAAACCATGAAAAAAACCACCCGTATCCTCGCACTTCTTCTGGCAGTCGTCATGTGCGCATTCATTTTTGCGGCGTGCGGCAAGAAGAACAAACGTGAGACCCTCGTCGTGGGCTACTCGCCCTTCAACGAGAAGTTCTCCCCGTTCTTCTCCGAGACTGCGTACGACCAGGACGTCTGGACTATGACGCAGTTGAACCTTTTGACCACTGACCGTATGGGCAACGTCATCACGAAGGGCATCGACGGCACGAAGGTCGCCTACAACGGCACCGACTACACCTACTACGGCCCCGCCGATCTGACCATCACCGAGAATGACGACGGCTCCGTCGACTACGCCTTCACCCTGAAACAGGGTCTGAAGTTCTCGGACGGCACGCCGATCACCATCGACGACGTCATCTTCACGATGTACGTTTACGCCGACCCGACCTACGACGGCTCGACCACCTTCTTCGCTCTGCCGATCAAGGGAATGAAAGAGTACCGCGCCGGTATGGACACCTGGCTCAACCTGCTCTTCAAGTGGGGCAGAGACAACGACAACTTCTCGTTCTGGACCCAGGCGGAACAGACCGCGTTCTGGACCAAATACGAGTCCGCGACCACTGCCCTGGCGCAGGAGATCGTCGACTTCTGTATGGAAAACTACGCCGATTACGGCGCCGTGGACGTTGCTTCCTCCGCAGGTCTCTGGGGCTTCAGCCTTGACGACGACGCGACGGTTGCCGATTTCGCGGCGGAGTTGGAAGCTACCTACGGCTCGAAAGTTGCCAAGATGATCAACACCGAGGCAGCCGGTTCCTCCGTCGAGGATCTGTTCCCCGATCTGGAAACCTACTCCCTCAAGACCATCACCTACGGCGAGACTGCTCCGAACATCTCGGGTATCGTCAAGACCGGCGAGTACAGCATGACGGTCTCGACCGAAAAGGTCGACGCCACCGCGACTCTCCAGTTCGTGATGCCGATCACCCCGAAGCACTACTACGGCGACAACGCCAAGTACGACTACGCGAACAACAAGTTCGGATTTGACAAGGGCGACCTCTCCACGGTCCGTGCGAAGACCACGAAGCCGATGGGCGCCGGTCCCTACAAGTTTATCGAGTTCAAAGACGGCGTCGTCTCCTTCGAGGCGAACGAACTCTACTTCAAGGGCGCGCCGAAGACCAAGAACGTCAACTTCCTGCAGTGCATGACCGACGACGACAAACTGAACGGCGTCAAGACCGGCACGATCGACATCACCGATCCTTCCTTCTCGAACGATACCATCGACGCGATCCTGATCGCGAACGGCGGTAAGATGAAGAAGGGCGTCGTGAAGGGCGGTTCGCTCACCGGCAAGAAGATCACCACCAGCACGGTTGAGAACCTCGGTTACGGCTACATCGGTATGTGCGCCGAAGTCATGAAAGTCGGCAGCGATCCCGCTTCCGCCGAATCCAAGGCGCTCCGCAAAGCGTTCGGCACCGTGTTCTCGGTTTACAGAGAACTGGCGATCGACTCCTACTACGGCGACCGCGCTTCGGTCATCAACTACCCGATCTCGAACACCTCCTGGGCTGCTCCTCTCGCGACCGATCCCGGCTACAAAGTCGCCTTCTCGGTCGACGTGGACGGCAAGGATATCTTCACCTCCGGCATGACCGCCGAGCAGAAGTACGCCGCCGCGCTTGACGCTGCGAAGGGCTTCTTCAAAGCTGCCGGTTACACCTGGGACGATGCGCAGGGCAAGTTCACCGCGGCTCCCACGGGCGCGTCTCTGGAATACGAGGCGTGGATCCCCGCCGACGGTACCGGCGATCACCCGTCCTTCATGATCCTCACCGAAGCGTCCAAAGCGCTGGCGAACATCGGTATCACGCTGAAGGTCAAAGACCTGACCGACTCGAGCGAACTGTGGGATGCTCTCGAAGCGAACCAGCTCGCCATCTGGTGCGCCGCTTGGGGCGCCAGCGCCGATCCCGATATGTATCAGGTCTACTTCTCCGGCGACGATGAGAACGAAGAGGGCGGATCGAACTACATGTACAAGATCAACGACGCTCAGCTCAACAAACTGATCCTCGACGCGCGCGGAACCTACAATCAGGCGGCGAGAAAAGAGATGTACAAGCAGTGCCTTGACATCATCGTCGACTGGGCGGTCGAAATCCCCGTGTATCAGCGTCAGAACGCCGTTATCTTCAGCACCGTGCGTGTCAACCTTGACACCGTGACGCCCGACATCACCACCTTCTACGGATGGCTGGCTGAGATCGAGAACGTCGAAATGAAGTAATCGGCGACCCCGGCATCCTTTGTTTGCGTTGCGCAATCTCAAAGGAAAAATCCTGCTCCGCGCCAAAAGCGCGGAGCAGGAATTGCCTTTTATAATAGAGGCGTTTTTCCTGCAGAATAACGGCTCCGCCGTGTGGGGGAACCGCTATTCGACAGGAAAAACGGATTAGGAGGAATCCAATTTGAGCACCCTGAAATTTATCGCCAAACGACTGTTGATCTCGATCGTGATCCTGGTGTTCGTGGCGTTGATCATCTATACGATCCTGCGTTGTTTGCCAACGTCCTATATAGAAAGAATCGCGAGACAGAAATCGATGGCGCCGGGCTCCAAATCGTTTGAAGAATGGATGACGCAACTGAACGCGACCTACGGAATGGACAAGGGGATCATTCCCGGCTTCTTCCGTTGGGCGGGCAACGCGGTCCGCGGTGAATTCGGCGACTCGTGGTTCTATACCGTCCCCGTGACCGAGAAGTTCCAGAGCACCGTCTGGATCTCGTTCATCATGGGCGCTGTCTCGATGATCTTCGAACTGCTCATCGCCATCCCTCTCGGCGTGATCGCGGCGCGGAAACAGTATTCCAAAACCGACTATACCATCTCGGTCGTCGCGCTGGCGGGTATTTCGCTGCCGACGTTTTTCTGCGCGTCGCTTCTCAAACTGCTGTTCAGCGTGAAACTCGGTTGGTTCGACCTCTTCGGTCTGGTCGGGGGCAACTACCGGGAACTCAGCCCCGTCGGGCAGTTCTTCGATAAGGCGCACCACCTGGTGCTCCCCATCCTGACGCTGGTCATCATCAGCGTCGGGTCGCTGATGCGTTATACCCGTACCAATATGCTGGAAGTTCTGAACGCAGACTATATCCGTACCGCGAGAGCCAAGGGACTGAGCGAGAGCAAGGTAATCTATCATCATGCATTCCGCAACACACTGATACCGCTGGTTACGATCATCGGCGGCTCCCTGCCCGGGCTTTTCTCGGGCGCCCTGATCACCGAGACGCTCTTCTCGATCCCGGGTATCGGCTACACCTCCTATCACGCGATGGTGGCGGGTGATATTCCCTTCTCGATGTTCTACCTGTCCTTCCTCGCCATTCTGACACTGCTCGGCAACCTGATCGCCGACGTCCTGTACGCCGTGGTCGATCCGCGCGTACGGATCTCGTAAGAAAGGAGGAACGCCAGATGAAAGACGATAAACAGCTTGCAAAAGACGAGCAAGTCGTCGAATCGACCGACTTGCAAAAGACCGCGGCGCCCTCCGAAGAACAGTATTCGCTGAACGACGACCGCCGGGTTAAGGTCCTTTCCCCCGGAATGATGGTCGCCAAGCGCTTCTTCCGCAACCGGCTCGCCATGGTGGGCTTGTTCATTCTGATCGCGATGTTCCTCTTCTCGTTCGTCGGCGGTCTGATCTCCCCCTACGACGAGGATCAGCTCTTCTACCGCACCAAGAGTCTGAAAAAAGACTACGCCTCCGCCATTGAAAACACGGTCTTCAATCTTGCGCCGGCGTTCGACGGTTCGCTCGGAACCGCCGCCCTGCAAGGGGATATCCGCACGGCGCTGGACAACGGGGAAGAGACGCATACCTATAAGGGCAGAGATAAGGATTACCACATCCGTTTCGCCTCCGAGGGGACCGATTTCTATTCGATCTACGACAACGACTCCGATACTCTTCTCGGCGTTGCGTATAAAGACGTAATCGCGTCCAATGACGCGTCGTTTTCCGCATCCTACGCGTTCATCTACGCCGCGATCAAGGCGTACTCCAACGGGGGAACCTCATTTACGCCCGCCGACGAAGAGAACGTCTACACGCTAGCGGACGACGGTACGATCCTCCTCGGCGAAGAGGAGATCGCCTCCGTCAACCGCTATACGATCAAGGCGGCGCTGTCCGACGTGGTGCTGACGCGCCAGTTCAAGGAACAGATCATCGACGTCATCGAGGAAAACCGGGCGACGGGAGAGGCGGTCCTCGAAGTCGAGACCGGCGAAGAGGGCGTTACCCTCGAATACTTCTTTACCAAGAATCCGAGCAACGGGCTCTGGACCATCCGGCAGGAACAGGAGAGCCGCGTTTACGATACCTACGCCTCCCCGAGTAAGGCGCATTGGCTCGGCACCGACGGCAACGGGATGGATATGCTGACTCGTCTGATGTACGGCGGGCGTGTGTCGCTGATCATCGGGTTCGTCGTCGAGATCATCTCGACGGTGCTGGGCGTCATTCTCGGCGGTATTTCGGGTTATTTCGGCGGATGGGTCGACAACCTCATCATGCGTATCGTCGATATCTTCTACTGCATCCCGTCGCTCCCGATCTTCATCATCATCGGTTCCGCAATGGATACCATGGGCGTCCCGCCGAAACTCAGGATGCTCTACCTGATGCTGATCCTCGGCTTCCTCGGTTGGCCGAGCATCGCGCGGCTTGTCAGAGGTCAGATCCTCTCGCTCCGCGAGCAGGAGTTCATGACCGCGACCGAGGCGTGCGGGATCTCGGCGCACCGCCGGATCTTCAAGCACCTGGTTCCGAACGTCATTCCGCAGCTGATCGTCTCCTGCACGATGGGACTCGGCGGCACGATCTTAACCGAGGCGACGCTCTCGTTCCTCGGCCTCGGCGTGCGCTTCCCCTTCGCGTCGTGGGGCAATATCATCACCGACGTCAACAATACGCACGTTCTGACCAACTTCTGGTTCATCTGGATCCCTGCCGGCACCCTGCTCCTGCTGACGGTTCTGGCGTTCAACATTCTCGGCGACGGTCTGCGCGACGCGTTCGACCCGAAGATGAAGCGGTAAGGAGGGAGAGAAGATGGCAAAGAATAAACCCGAAGGGTATCTTTCCGCAAAAGATTCGCGGCGCATCTCCCGCGAGAACCGCAGGATCACCGACGCGCTTGAAAAACGGCACAAGAGAAAGAACGTCCCCGAGGAAGAGTACCTGACGCAAATGAAGGATCCCGGAAACGTGGTCGAGATCGAAAATCTGCACACCTGCTTCTTTACCGACGTGGGCGTGGTGCGATCGGTCGACGGCATCTCGTTCAACATCCCCGAGGGCAAGACCGTCGGCGTGGTGGGCGAATCGGGCTGCGGCAAGAGCGTGACCAGTCTCTCGATCATGCAACTGCTCCAGCGTCCGCAGGGGCAGATCGTCGAGGGCGAGATCCGCTTCAATCTCGGCGACAAGGCGTACGATATCGCGAAAACCCCGATGCAGGTGATGGAACACCTGCGCGGCAACCAGATCGCGATGATCTTCCAGGAACCGATGACCAGTCTGAACCCCGTGTTCCGGATCGGCAGCCAGATCGGCGAGGTGCTCGAACTGCACAACAAGGAAATGACGCCCGAGGAGATCAAACAGCGGACCATCGAACTGCTCGAAATGGTCGGGATTGCCAACAGCGAGGGCGTTTACCGGATGTATCCGCACGAACTGTCGGGCGGTATGCGGCAGCGCGTCGTGATTGCGATGGCGCTCGCCTGCAACCCGAAGCTGATCATCGCCGACGAGCCCACCACGGCCCTCGACGTGACCATCCAGGCGCAGATCCTCGACCTGCTCCGCGATCTGAAGA
>CAMZBE010000094.1 GCA_947304475.1 uncultured Clostridia bacterium | reverse complement strand
ACGACCTCTCGCTCGAAAACCCGTAAGGAGACGCTATGTACGACGTAAGCGACAGAAAAAACGCGGTCAGGACGCTTCAGTCATGCCTGCTCGAACTCTCGCGCCTGATCCCGGAACTCCCGTCCCACGCGGTGGACGGCGTATTCTCCGAAACGACGCGGGACGACGTGATGATCTTTCAAACCCACGCGGGACTGCCCTCTACGGGGACGGTCGACGCCGACACCTGGGCTGCGATCAAACGCGAATACGACGCGGCGGTTTCGATCCGGGAGTGCGAACGGGGGCTTCCCTTCCCGATGCCCTTTCCGCTCTCGCTCGGGGCGCGCGGAACGCCGGTCACACTGCTCCAGTCGGTGATCGGGGATCTCTCGGACGTCTACCGCTCGATTCCCGCCCCCGGCGTCACGGGACGGTACGGAAGTCCGACCGCCTACGCCGTCGGCTTGCTACAGAGGCGTTACGGGCTTCCCGAGACCGGGACGCTCGACGCCGTGACCTGGCGCCGGATCCTCTCCGACTACACCGCGCGGACGCACCTTTCCGAAACTCTCGACCTTTGACCGTTTGAAAGACGAAAAAAACGGCTATACTCTTCCCATCACGATAAAACCGGCGAAAACCGATGCGATCGGTTTGACTTTTTCCCGCTTTTCCTGTATAATGGAGAAAAAAGCGGGGGTGACGGAAATGCTGATATCGGATCAGATCGCGGAACTGATCGACGCGATGCTCTCGGAGCGCGACGGGATCCTTGAGATCCGGCGGAACGAGATGGCGGAGCGGCTCGGCTGCTCGCCGAGCCAGATCAACTACGTGATCGCCTCTCGCTTCTCACCCGAACGCGGCTATCTCACCGTAAGCCGTCGGGGCGGCGGCGGATATATCCGGATCGTCCGCAAACGCTTTCCCGACGGGCGGATGACGCTGATGCACGCGCTCGCGTCGATCGGCGGGACGGTTCGGGTAGAGGACGCCCGGATCCTGATCCGCAATCTGGTCGAAAACGAGGTAATCACACCCGACGTCGGACGGGTGATGACCGTCGCGGTATCCGATCCCGACGTCGACCGTCTTCCAGACCGGGACGCCGCCCGTGCGCGGCGCCTCAAAAAAATGCTGATCGCACTGACCGACTGACGGTTTTCGCCGTAGAAAGACGGCGCCATGCAAAACCGATTGACCAAAAAAGCGCAGAACGCGCTCACAAAGTCGCTGACGGCGGCGGAAGAACTCGGACATACCTACGTGGGGACCGAACATCTCCTGATCGGTCTTGCGGAGGAAGAGGACTCCGCCGCCGCGCGTATTCTCGACGGAAAAGGCGTTACCCCCCTGCGCCTGCGCGAAGCGGTGACAGAGATCAGCGGAACGGGGAGCAAAACGTCGCTCTCCCCCGCCGACATGACGCCGCGGACGCAAGCCGTGATCGAGAGGGCGGGCGCGATCGCAGACGAAGGATCCGGCGGTGCGGTCGGAACCGAACACCTGCTCGCCGCGATCTGCCGTGAAAAGGACAGCACGGGATTCCGCATCCTGCTCTCGCTTTCCGCCGATCCCGGGCAGATCCTGCGCGAGGTCGGGCAACTCTCGGGCGAGGTCACAAAAAAAGACGAAAAGACGACGCCGCCTCTTGCCGACCTGCCCAACCTCGACCGCTACGGCTGCGACCTGACCGAAGCGGCGCGGAAGGGGCTGACCGATCCGGTATTCGGACGCGAAAGCGAAACGGCGCGGCTGATCGCGATCCTTCTCCGACGTCAGAAGAACAATCCCTGCCTTGTCGGCGAGCCCGGCGTCGGAAAGACGGCGATCGTCGAAGGACTGGCACTGCGGATCGCAGACGGGGACGTTCCCGAACCCCTGCTCGACCGGCGCATCGTGACGCTCGACCTTCCCTCGATGATCGCCGGAGCGAAATACCGGGGAGAGTTTGAAGAGCGGATGCGCGGCGTGATCGACGAGGCGACCGGTCACCCAGAGATCATTCTGTTCATCGACGAAGTTCATACGCTGGTCGGCGCGGGCGCGGCGGAGGGCGCCGTCGACGCCGCAAACATCTTAAAACCCGCTCTTGCGCGCGGTTTGATCCGCCTGATCGGAGCGACGACGCCCGACGAATACGCCCGACATATCGAAAAGGACAGTGCGCTCGAGCGCCGTTTCCAAGCCGTAGAGATACGCGAACCCGATCGGGACGGCACGCTGACCGTCCTTCGCGGGCTCCGTGAAAAACTCGAAGCCCACCACGGCGTGACCATCCCCGACGCCACCCTCGACGCCGCGGTATCGCTCTCGGTCCGGTACCTCCCCGACCGCTTTTTTCCGGACAAGGCGATCGACCTGCTCGACGAGGCGGCGGCGCGTCTGAATCTCTCGCTTCTTCCCTCTCCCGGCGTCCTGCACGAACTGCAAAGGGAGACCGACGAGGTTCGCGGGAAGATGGAGCAGGCGATCCTTTCACGCGATTTCGAGGGCGCGGCGCGTCTGCGCGATCGGGAACGCGAACTGACCGCCCGTATCGGGCGTCTCGAACGTGAGCGCAAGGAGCGAAGGAACAATCCGCCCCCTTTGACGTCAGATCATCTCGCCGCCGTACTCTCGGAACGGACCGGGATCCCGGTCCACCGGATGCGGGAAGACAGGCTGGATCTCAAAAGCGTGATCGCGAACCTATCCAAACGGATCGTCGGGCAGAGCGAGGCGGTCGGGGCGGTGGCGCGTGCGGTCTGCCGCGGGCGACTGGGACTGTCCGACGCGAAACGACCGATCGGATCGTTTCTGTTTCTCGGTCCGACCGGCGTCGGAAAGACCGAACTCTCGCGTGCGCTCGCAGAAACCGTGTTCGGCAGTCCATCCGCCCTGCTCCGCTTCGATATGACCGAATACAAAGAGCCGCACAGTATCTCGCGGCTGATCGGTTCGCCTCCGGGATACGTCGGGCACGAGGAGGGCGGACAACTGTCCGAAAAACTGCGCCGCCGCCCCTATTCCGTCGTACTGTTCGACGAGGTGGAAAAAGCCGACCGGGAGGTGCTCGGGATCCTTCTGCAGATGATGGACGACGGAACGCTGACCGACGGGCGGGGACGAAAAATCGACTGCAGGAACTGTATTCTGATCCTGACGTCCAACCTCGGCGCAACCTATACGGCGCTCGACTGCCCCATCGGATTTGCGGACGGGGAGAACCGCCCGGGCGACGACGCGATCGCCGCTTCATCACTTCGCGAGATCCGGCGGTTCTTCTCCCCCGAGTTTTTAAACCGTCTGGACGAAACGGTGGTTTTCCGTCGGCTCGGAAAAGACGATCTTGCCGTGATCGCGGAGCAGATGCTGCGCGAGGCGGCGGAGCGGGCGAAGGGAGCGGGCGTCGAACTCACCTGGGACGACGCACTTCCCGCCCTGATTGCCGAAAACGGCTCAGATCGGGACGCCGGCGCACGCCCGATGCGCCGCTATCTGACCAGATGGATCGAAGATCCTCTTGCAGACCTGATCCTGTCGCAGAAAGAACCGCCCGAAGCGGTCCGCGTCGGAACGGAAGACGGGAAACCGAAGTTGTTTACTGCACAACGCGAAAAAAGCACCTTATGAAAGGTGCTTTTTTCAGTGACGAGTCATTCGGGACGCAGGTCGCTTTATTTGATCCGACGGGTGCAACCGCGTCTGCCCTTTTAAGGGCGTCGTCATTCGCCTCAAAGAAGCCACTTTTTATTGAAAAACCCCCGGATCCTTTCGGAACCGGGGGCTTTCGCTTTTAGTCGTCAAACCGCTGACGGTTGGGATTGTAATGCGTGTGGAGCAGTTCGTGCGCCTTGTGGGAGTTCGGCTCGCCGAGGAACTCGTCGTAGAGCGCCTTGATCTGCGGGTTGTTGTGAGACTGACGGAGCGTCTGGCGTTCGTCCTCGGAGTAGAGGGCGTTGGCTCTCTTCTGCTTGTAGGTCTCCATGATATCCGCGTCCTCGTTCGGCAGGAACACCTCGCGGACGTAGGGCTGACCGCCGCCGTTGATGCAGCCGCCGGGGCAACCCATGACCTCGATGAAGGTGTAGGGGGACTTGCCCGCGCGGATCTGATCCAGAAGGATCTTCGCGCCCTTCATACCGCTGGTGACGGCGACCTTGACCTTGATGCCGGCAAGATCGAATTCCGCCTCGCGGATCTGCTCGAAGCCGCGGACTTCCTTGAAGATAATGCCTTCGCGCTCTTTGCCGGTCAGGACGTAGTAAGCGGTACGGAGCGCCGCTTCCATAACGCCGCCGGTGACGCCGAAGATGACGCCCGCGCCGGTGTAGTCGTGCACGATATCGTTGTCGAAGTCCTCGTCGGGCAGACGGTCGAAGCGGATACCCGCGCGCTTGATCATTCTGCCGAGTTCTCTCGTGGTCAGAACGGCGTCAACGTCACGCAGACCGTTGCACTCCATCTCCGGTCTTCCCTTCTCGTACTTCTTGCACGAGCAGGGCATGATCGAAACGACGAACATATCCTTGGGATCCACGCCGATCTTCTCGGCGTAGAAACTCTTCAGGATCGCGCCGAACATCTCGTGGGGAGATTTGCAGGTCGACAGGTGCGACAACTGATCGGGATAGAAGTATTCCGCAAAGTTGATCCAACCGGGCGAGCAGGACGTGATCATGGGAAGAACGCCGCCGGTCTTCACTCTCGTAAGAAGTTCGGTCGCCTCTTCCATGATGGTCAGGTCAGCCGCGAAGTTGGTGTCGAACACCTTCTGGAAACCGAGACGGCGCAGAGCGGCGACCATCTTCCCGGTGACGGGGGTGCCGATCTTCATGCCGAATTCCTCGCCGAGAGCGGCGCGGACGGCAGGCGCGGTCTGCACGATCACGTACTTGCCGGCAGCCATCGCCGCGTCGACGCGGTCGATCTCGGACGCTTCCATCAGCGCGCCGGTCGGGCAGACGTTGATGCACTGTCCGCACATAATGCAGGGCGAGTTGATGAAACTGCGGTTCTCGGCGGGAGCCACCACGGTCTTGAAGCCGCGGTTCTCGAAGCCGAGGATGCCGATCCCGTGAGCGGCTTTGCAGCGCTCGACGCAGCGTCCGCAGAGGATGCACTTGCTGGTGTCACGGGTGATGGTCGGGGTAAGACGGTCGACGGTCACGGGAGTTTGTTCGCCCTCGTAGATGCCCTCGCGCGCCCCGGTCACACGGGCGACGTGAAGAAGTTCGCACTTCTCGTTCTTATCGCATTCCTGACAGTTGCGGTTGTGGTTGGAAAGGATCAGTTCGACCGACGCGCGGCGCGCGGCGACTGCCTTCGGGCTCGAGATCCGGATCTCCATGCCTTCCGCGACGGGATAGACGCAGGACGCGACCAGCCCTCTCGCTCCGGTCGCCTCAACGAGGCAGACGCGGCAGGAAGCGCGGGAACATTCGCCGTTATTGAACGCGCAGAGCGTGGGGATCTCGTATCCGCAGCGCTTTGCCGCTTCGAGAATGGTGATGCCGGCTTCAACCTGATACGGCACACCCTCGATTTTGATATTTACCATAGCCATTGATCGCACCCTCCCTTACTTCTTGGAAATCGCCTTGAACTTGCAGGACGCCATGCAGAGACCGCACTTGACGCACTTCGCGGGATCGATCACGCGGGACGGGAGTTTGTGGCCCGGAGCGACGTAATCGGTCTTCGAGATAGCGGAGACGGGGCACTGCTTCTCGCAGAGTCCGCAGCCGATACAGGTGTCTTTGTCGATCTCGTACTGCATCAGCGCCTTGCAGACGTGTGCGGGGCACTTCTTGTCCACGATGTGGGCGATGTACTCGTTCTTGAACGCCTTGAGCGTCGAGAGGATCGGGTTCGGCGCAGTCTGACCGAGCGCGCAAAGCGAGTTCGCCTTGATGTGCGCGGCGAGTTCCTCGAGTTTGTCGAGGTCCTCCATCGTCGCCTTCCCTTCGGTGATCTTGGTCAGCGTCTCAAGCATCCGCTTGGTGCCGATCCGGCAGGGCGAACACTTGCCGCAGGACTCGTCGCA
>CAMZBE010000093.1 GCA_947304475.1 uncultured Clostridia bacterium | reverse complement strand
ATCAACAACGTGCTCGCCTTCCCCGGCATCTTCCGCGGCGCGCTCGACTGCCGCGCGTCTAAGATCAACGAGGAAATGAAGACCGCCGCGTCCTTTGCGATCGCGTCCCTGATCCCCGAAAACGAACTGTCCGAGACCAATATCATTCCGTCCGCGCTCGACAAGAGGGTGGCGCGCGCCGTTGCCGACGCCGTCATCGAAGCGGCAAAAAAGACGGGGGTTTCACGGCTCCCGCGCTGACGATCCCAAAAAAGCGAAGATCCCGTTCACGTCGCCCGCCCCCATCACGACGTTCACGTCGCCGGGGCGGGCGGCTTTTTTCATCTCTTCCGCCGCCTCAAAAAGCCCGTCGACAGCCACCGCCCTTTCCCCGGTCTCCCGGGCGAGCGTTTCATTCGAGACGCCGAGATCGTCGGTCTCGCGCGCCGGGAAGACCGGCAGGACCAAGACGCGATCCGCCGCCCGCAACGCCGAAGCAAAGCCGGGCAGATCCGCCTTCGTCCGGGAATAGGTATGCGGTTGAAACGCCACGGTGAGCCGCCCGAGGCAAAGGGGACGCAGAGCCGAAAGCGAGGCGGCGATCTCGCTCGGATGGTGGGCGTAGTCGTCGTACCAGAGCGCACCGCCCCACCTCCCCCGCAAGGTCAGGCGGCGGTCTGGAAGCGAAAAATCCGTGAGCGCCGACAAGGAAGCCGGTATCGGCACGCCGACGGAATACGCCGTCGCGATCGCGGCAAGCGCGTTTGCAAGGTTATGCCGACCGGGGACCGGAAGCGACAGTTCCCCCGCCGTCTCTCCCCGAAAAAGCAGATCCGCTGTCACCCCGCGCGGCGTTTCGTTTACCGACCGGGCAAACAGATCCGCCCCCTCGCCGGACGGCGAAAAGGTCAGCGCCTCCCCCGCCCCGGCAAGATCCCGCAAGGTCGGCGGCACGATCCGCGTTCCCGCCCCGGCAAGGTATTTCCCCGCCGAGCGCGACAGGGCGGCAAAATCGGGGAAATAGTCGGTATGGTCGAGTTCGAGGTTATTCAGCAGCGCGTGCGTCGGGGAAAGCGAAAGAAACGAATCGGTGTACTCGCACGCCTCGGCAAGAAAAACCCGTCCGTCCCCGACGCGATAAGTAGCCCCGCCCGTCAGCGTCCCGCCCGAAACCGTCGTCGGGGAGAGCCCCGCCCGCACGAAGATCGCGTCGAGCATCGCCGTCACGGTGGTTTTGCCGTGACTGCCCGCCACCGTCACGCGGACCGCGCTTCCCTTCATCAAATACGCGAGCAGATCCGAACGCGAGATCAGGGGAATCCCGCGTCTTTCGCTCTCCCGCACCGTCGGATGATCGGGCGACGCCGCCGCGGTGTAGATCACGGCGCAGACGTCGGCTGGCAACTCGGTCCCCTCGGGGAAAAAGTCGATTCCGGAAGTCGCAAATCCGCCCCGCAGATCCCCCCGTCGGTCCTCCCCCGCGACCTTAAACCCCCGCAAAGAGGAAAGCCGCGCGAGCGCCGCCATTCCGACGCCCCCGATCCCGAGAAACCAAAGCGTCGCGCCGGGAAATAAAAGCCGGGCGGTCCCCTCCCCGCCCCGCAGCGTGTTCTTTAACAACCCCGTCACCCCCTACCGGCAGGATATGCGGCAGGGCGGGATTCTGTTATTCATTGATTTGTTTTTCTTTTCAAAAAAATAAATCTTTTTTTAGTTTTCCTCGCATAATATTAATACACTATTCACATTTCGCACATTGTTTGTTCTTTCTTTTCCAGTATAATGGAGTTGACTGTATGAGATTGACGTTTGGGAGCAATACTGTAATCCGGAACGCCTACGCGTCCGCGCGAGAAGAGAGAGGACACAAAAAACCCATGCAGATCACCGATATCAAGATCAGAAAACTGTTTGACGACGGACCGATGAAGGCGATCGTTTCGGTCACCTTTGACAACGCCCTTGCGGTGCACGACATCAAGGTCATCTACGCCCACGACCGCACCTTTATCGTGATGCCTTCGCGGAAGAACCCCGACGGCACCTACCGCGACATCGTCCACCCCATCAACGCGGCGTTCCGCGCCTCGCTCGAGGGAGCGGTTCTCGACGCCTACCGCGCGGCGGAGATCGAGGCGAAGGAGAACGCGGAAAACACGGAGAGCGCGGAAAGCGCGGGCGACGCCGATCCCGAGGGTGCGGCGTTCTTCGGCTGAACGAAATCGACGGCGCGACCGCGCCGACACGAAAAAAGGGATCCGGTTTCCGGATCCCTTCGTTTTTTGATCGACCGACGACTGTCGCCCGCGACGCGGGCGGGTTCCCCCTGCCGGGCGTTCTTTTACGCGTTTTCCCCCTCGGGGGCGGGCGCGTTCTTTTTCTTTTTGGCTCTGCGTTTCGGCTTCCCTTCCGGCGCCGGTTCGACCGGAGGCGTCTCGGGTACGGACGGCGCCTCGTCGGGCGTCTCCTCTTCGACCACCGGCACGGGCGCGGGGGCGCGGTCGTCGCAATCGGCAAAGAACGCAAGCACTTCCTTTTCGTAGCGGTCGCGCTCGACGAGATAACTCATTCCGTGGTCGGCGCCCGGCACGATGACCAGCCGTTTTTCGGACGCGCAGGCAAGATAGTTCTTGTAGGTCATGGTGACCGGAACGAACTTATCGGCGGCGCCGTGCACGAACAGCACCGGAACGCGGCAGCACTTCAGGGCGTCCTCGCAGGAATAGCGGCTGTCGGAATTGTTCAGTTTGCGGCGGCAGATGTCGTTCGCCACCATGGCGCGGAACCCGGTGAAGGGGAGATGCAGGTTCTTCTCGGTCACGTATTTCCAAATGGCGTAGGGAGAGGTGAAGCCGCAATCGGCGAGGATTCCGTGCACGCAGTCAGGCAGGTTCAATCCCGACGCCATCAGCACGGTCGACGCCCCCATCGAAATCCCGGCGAGGTAGAGCGGCGTCACGGTGTCCTCCCGCGCCGTCAGATAGTTCACCCAACTCTGACAGTCGAAGCGTTCGAGCAGACCGAAGCCCATATAGTCCCCGCTGCTCCCCTTTTGCCCTCTCTGCTCGACGAACAGGACGCTGCACTCGTTTTTGAACCAGAAATCGTAGACCATGGCGAAGTCGCGATACCACGCCGAACGCCAGCCGTGGAAGGCGATCACCGTCCGTTTGGCGCCCTCGGTTCGGAAGTAGTGCCCGACCAGCCGCGTGCCGTCGAATCCCTCGATCGCGATCTCCTCGGACGGGAGCGACTTGAGTTTTTCGGCGTTCTCCATCTGGTCGGCGAAGATCTTTTTCAGTTCGTCCGAACCCGCGAAGGCGTTACGCCGCTTTTCAAACTGCGGCGGATCCTTCCGGTCAATGGCAAACGAGAGCATCAGACGCGTGACGGCGTAGGAGATCGCGGTCATCGCGGCGACGGCTCCCGAGACCGCCGCGATACCGATCAGGATCGCGTTGCGTTTTGACAGAGACATTTCAGTTCTCCTTTCGGGACTTGTCGGCTGCCGACGTCTCCTTTTCCAGATTGTCACGGGCGGTGGACAGCATCAGTTTGATCCGGTTGAGCTGGTTGACCTCGCTGGCGCCGGGATCGTAGTCGACGGCGGCGATATTCGCTTCCGGATAGGTGTTTTTCAGGGTTTTGATAACGCCCTTCCCCATCACGTGGTTCGGCAGACATCCGAAGGGCTGGATGCAGACGACGTTCGGAACGCCCATCTTGAGCAGTTCGACCATCTCGCCGCAGAGGAACCACCCCTCGCCGTACTGGTTGCCGATCGAAAGGAAGGGTTCGGCACCTTCCGCCGTGTCGGCGATCGGAACCGGCGGGGTGAACCGACGGCTCGCCCGCAGCGCGTCCTCCGCGGGACCGCGCAGGTGTTCGAGATAGAAGACCGCCGCGCGGGAGATCAGCGCGTTCTTGCGCGTTCCGCCGAGGTATTTGCGGTGGAAATCACGGTTGTAGAAACACATAGTGAAGAAATCGAGGAAATCGGGGACCACCGCCTCGGCGCCCTCGGCTTCGAGCAGGTCGACCAGATGATTGTTCGCCTGCGGCATATACTTGACGAGGATCTCGCCGACGATACCGATTCTGGGTTTGCGTTTGGTCTCGTCGATCGGGAACTCGTCGAAGGCACGCACGATCTCACGGCAGAGCCGCCCGAAGGGCATCCGCTTTTTCGGATCGGTCAGGGCGTCGATCGCGATCTTCTCCCACTTTTCGTGCAGAGCGTTCGCCGAGCCGGGCGTAATCTCGTAGGGACGGACGCGGTAGAGACAGCGCATGAAGATATCGCCGATCACGATCGCCCGCACGGTATCGCGCAAAATCGACACGTTCAGCCGAAAGCCCGAGTTGCGCTCGATTCCGCCGAAACTGAGAGAGATGACCGGGACCTGCGGGAAGCCCGCCATACCGAGCGCCTGTCGGACGAAGCCGATGTAGTTGCTCGCGCGGCAGCAGCCGCCGGTCTGCGACATCATCAGAGCGAGTCGGTCGGGATCGTATTTGCCCGACTGCACCGCTTCCATCATCTGTCCGACCATGATGACCGAGGGATAGCAGGCGTCGTTGTTGACGTACTTGAGCCCGAGGTCGATGGCGTTCTTTGAGGCGTCGTCGAGCAGTTCGACGTTGAACCCGTGCCGGCGGAAGACCGGGCGCAGGACGTTGAAGTGGAGCGGCGACATCTGCGGGGCGAGGATGGTATACCCCTCGTCCTTCATCTCGCGGGTGAACTCGCGGCGCTCGTAACTGTATTCCTTCACTTCGGGAACGCAGGCGGGGCGCTTGGTCTTCATCGCCGCGATCAGACTGCGGATGCGGATGCGCGCCGCGCCGAGGTTGTTCACCTCGTCGATCTTCAGGACGGTATAGGGTTTCCCGGCGTTCGCGAGGATCTCGGCGACCTGGTCGGTCGTCACGGCGTCAAGTCCGCAGCCGAAAGAGTTGAGTTGGATCATTTCGAGATCCTCTCGTCCCGCGACGTACTCCGCCGCGTCGTAGAGCCGCGAATGGTAGATCCACTGGTCGAGAACGCGGAGCGGACGCCCGGTGCGGTCGACCTGCGGCAGGCTGTCCTCCGAGAGAACGTGGAAACCGAAAGACGCGATCATTTCGGGGATCCCGTGATTGATCTCGGGATCAATATGATAGGGGCGCCCGGCGAGCACCAGTCCGCGCTCGCCCTTCTTTTCCATGCGGTCGAGCAGTTCCCTGCCCTTTGCGCGGATATCGGCCTTCGCCTTCCGTTGCTCCGCCCACGCGGCTTTGACGGCGGCGTGCACCTCGTGCGCGGGGATCGACCACGCCTCGCGGCAAACCTCGGTCAGCCGTCCGGCGATCTCTCTCTCGCTCTTAAAGGTGAGGAAGGGGTGCAGATAGCGGATCTTGCCCGCCATCACGTCCTCCATATTGTTCTTGATGTTCTCGGGGTACGAGATCACCATAGGGCAGTTGTAACTGTTTTTCGGATTCTCGCTTTCGCGGTATTCGTAGAAGACCGAGGGATGGAAGATCGTCGTGATCCCCTGTCGAATCAGCCACTCGATATGACCGTGCGCGAGTTTGGCGGGATAACATTCGGACTCCGAGGGGATCGACTCCATGCCGAGTTGATAGATCTTCCGGCTCGCGTAGGGCGAGAGGATCACGCGGAAGCCGAGTTCCCGGAAGAAGGTCGCCCAGAAGGGATAGTTTTCGTACAGATTGAGCACGCGCGGGATCCCGACGACGCCGCGCGGCGCGTCCTTTTCGGGGAGCGGTTCGTAGCCGAAGAGCCGCTCCCGCTTGTAGGCGTAGAGGTCCTCTCCGCGCTTCGCGCCGCCCGACGTCGCGATCTTCTTTTCACAGCGGTTGCCGGTGATATACCGCCGTCCGCCCGAGAAAGTGTTGACCGTGAGCAGGCAGTTGTTTTCACACCCGCCGCAGCGCGTGGTCGTCCCGGTGTAGGACAGGTTGCGGATCTCCTCGAACGAAAGAATGGTCGAGGGGCGCCCGTCGTCGTTTTCGCGCGCGATCAGCGCCGCGCCGAACGCGCCCATCACCCCGGAGATATCGGGGCAGATCACGTTCACC
>CAMZBE010000092.1 GCA_947304475.1 uncultured Clostridia bacterium | reverse complement strand
GCCCTTCGGCTGGATTGTTTCGTCAGCCTTCCGGACGAACTGTACCGCTATATCAAAACCGAGTATCCCCAATTTACCGACGTCCACGTTGATAACTACCGTCTCGCGCTCAGGCTCCACGACGATCTCCTGTTGGAGATCGACGCCTGGTCCAATCTGTTTTTCAACGGTCTCCTGTACCATCCCTTCAACGGGCAGGACGTCAAATCGTTCCTCAAGGAGTTTCTCTTAGGCAAGGACGTCCTCTGCGTCGTGGAGACGTGGAACCGAACGCGCTTAAAAATGGTTCCGACCGAAGAATTCAAGAACGCCCCCCGCATCACCTGCGCGTGGACGGCAAACGAAAAGATCAAATAAGAGAACGTTTATGGAATACGCCGAATTCATCAACTTAATAAACGGCGACCGTTTTTCGTACGCTCTGTTCGAGGTGTCCGGGTATTCGCACTACAAGCATTGTGAGATCCGAAAGTTCAAGCCCTCTTATTTGGGCGGGGATCACAAAATTGTAGACGTTTCTCTTTCCAACCGTTCGTCCGAAAAGGTCTCCTTTCTCGACACCTTCAAAGAAGAATACAAACTGTTTTACCTCGGCAGAAAACTCGGAACCCAAACGCTGAAACAAGTCTGGAACAGGATCGTCATTCACGAGATCAAAGAGTGACAAAACCGAAAAAAAGAAAAGACAGGGCTCTTGTGTACCCTGTCTTTCTTTTTGCCGACGGGCGTCGGCGGAAAATTACTTGATCTCGACGGTCGCGCCGGCAGCCTTGAGTTCCTCGGCAACCTTGTCGGCTTCCTCTTTGGAAACGCCCTCTTTGATCGCCTTCGGAGCGGCTTCAACGAGGTCCTTCGCCTCTTTCAGACCGAGACCGGTAATGCCGCGAACGGCCTTGATGACGTCGAGTTTCTTGTCGCCGAAATTGGCAAGGATGACGTCGAACTCGGTCTTCTCTTCCGCAGCGGGAGCAGCGCCGGCAGCGGCGCCGGCAGCACCGGCAACGGCGACGGGAGCGGCGGAAACGCCGAACTCCTCTTCAAGCGCCTTCACGAGGTCGGCAAGTTCGAGAATGGTGAGACCTTTCACAAGGTCAAGGATCTGGGTGGTCTTTTCGGTAGCCATTGATAGAATTCCTCCGTTTTCTTTCTTTCAGATGTGGTTTTGTTCGGCAGATCAAGCCTCTGCGGGGGCTTCGGCGGGAGCGCCGCCGTCTTTGTCGATCTTCGCCTGCAGGACACGCGCGAACGAGTAGAGCGGAGCCATGATGGATCCGAGCATCTTCGCGACCAGCGTCTCCTTCGACGGGATACTTGCAAGGGTGCCAACCCCTGCGGCATCAAGCAGACCGCCGTCCACGAAACCTGCTTTGATCTCAAAGGTTTCGATCTTGTCGGCATACTCCTTGATGATTTTGGCGGGCGCAACCGGATCTTTCTCAGAGAGCGCGATCGCGGTCATGCCGGTGAGATACTGCTTCAGATCGCCGTATCCCACTTCCTCACAGGCGCGGCCGGTGAGCGAATTCTTCATGACGCAGTATTCCACGCCTGCGGCGCGGAGAGCGGCACGGAGTTTCGTGTCATCCTCGACCGTGATCCCCTCGTACTTGACAAGAACGCCTGCGGCGCTGCCGCGGATCTTCTCGGCAAGGTTCCGGACGATCTCCTGCTTGGATTCCAGGATCTTCTGACTGGGCATTGAGTTCACCTCCGTATGGATTATTCACAAGACGGAAGAAAAGAAAAAATCCTTTTCCCACAAGACGGAAAAGGACGAATGAACGGAAAACGAACGGTGTTCGCGGCGTCAATTCTTCTCTCCTCGGCAGGGTGGCTTTCGCTTTTACTGGAACCTGCTGTCTTAGGAACGGGCATTATTATAGCGTATCGCGCCGGGTTTGTCAAGAGGTTTTTTATATTATTATGAAAAAACTTGCTTCGGACGGGCAAAAGAGGGGCACGGCGCGGTACGCTGTGATGTGTTGCGCGAGCGCAACGTGATGTAGCCCCAAGGGGCTGATGATGTGGGCGCGGCGCGCCCGGTGATGTGCCTTCCTGCGGGCGGCGTGAAGGAATTATGAGTTCGCCGCGGCGAACGTTATGATGCTCCTGTGGAGCAGTTATGATATCGCCGCCCGCAAGCGAACGGCGACAGTTATGTGTTTACCGCTCCTGACGGCGCGGTAACCGTTGTATTATACCAAAAGCAAAGGCTTTTTTCTACCTACGGTATCGCCTATAGAACCGCAAAACGGCGAGCGCACTCGCCGTTTTGCTCTTCCATAATCCCATATTGAAGTTCTTTGCCCCGCTTTCTCCGAAAGAAAGCGGGCGTACCTCGTCCCCTTATTTCTTCTCCACGATGTAAAAATACGGCGAGGTCGGCGAGTTAATGATCTTGAAGCACGAGCAGCAGATCAGGCGCCGGTCGAGGGTGGCGAAATACTCCCCGAGCATCTCGCCCTCAAGCCGTCCTTCCTCGTGTCCGGGATAGATCGCGACGAGCAGGATCCCGTCGTGATCGAGCAGCGAGATCGCGCCCTGCACGGCTTCCATCGTGGTTTCACGCATGGTCGTCACCTGTTTCTTCCCGCTTCCGGGCAGGTACCCGAGGTTGAACATCACGGCTTTTACCGGTTCTTTCACGAATTCGAGTATCCGGTGATGCGACGCGTGGATCAGGGTATAATTTTCGGGGCAGGCGAACGCCTGAAGGTGAGCCTTCGTCGAAGCGAGCGCCTCTTCCTGAATATCGAAGGCGTACACGCGTCCGGTCTCCCCGACGCTCTGCGACAGGAACGCGGTATCGTTCCCGTTCCCCATCGTACAGTCGACCGCGACGTCCCCCGGGCGAAGGTGCGCGAGGATAAAGCGTTTCTGCAGTTCCAACAGATCCACCATATGGTTCAACCCTTTTGCCATTCCCCGATCCTTTCCGGCAGAACGTACGCCGTATAATTGGTCTTATAGATCACGAACCCCGGGCGCGCGCCCGCGGGCTTTTTCACGTTGCACACGCGCGTATAATCCACCGGCACCGTCGCGCCCCCGGCGGCGTTGGCTTTCGAGTACCCCGCCGCGAGCGACGCCGCAAAGGTATAATCCTCGGCGGACGGCTCCGCCCCGTCGCAGAGCAGGATCACGTGCGAGCCCGGCACCCCCTTCGCGTGGAACCACAGATCGTTGCGCGCGGCGACCTTGAAGGTCAGATGATCGTTCTGCAGATTGTTCCGCCCGATCAGCACCCGGTACCCGCCCGGCGTCACCGTCTCGGTCGGTTTCGAGGGCTTGCTCTGCTTTGCCGGCGCGTAGTTCTTCATACGCGACGCGTAGCCCGCGCGATAGAGTTCGTCGCGGATATCGGCAAGATCCTGTTCGGTCTCCGCGCGGTCAAGAAAACTCTCGACCGTATCAAGATACTCGATCTCCTCGCGACACTGCGCGATCTGCCCGGTGAGCACCGCCTTCGCCGTCTTCGCCTTGCGGTAATGCTTGTAGAATCGCTCCGCGTTATCCGCGGGCGAGAGCCGCGGATCGAGTTCGACCGTCGCCTCGGCGGGCGGATCGAGCGTATAGTCGATCAGGGAAACGACGCGATCCCCGCGCCGCAGCCGGTACAGGTTCGCGATGATCAAATCCCCGGTCCGGCGATACTCCTCGCCGCGCGCCGTGTCGGCAAGTTCGGCGGTCTGCGCGTCCATTTTCCGCAAGAGCCGCCCCTTCGAAGCGGAGAGCAAACGGATCAGATCCTGCGCCCGCTGCCGCGTCCGCTCGATCCGGTCGCGCTCGGCGAAGAACGCGTCGAACACCCCCGCGAAATCCGGGTACGCCCGGTTCTCGTACCCCGCGCCGCGATAGGTCTCGGCGGTATAGGCGAAATCCGCCGGCGTCCCGTCGGGAGAAAGCACCAGCGTCGGCGTTACCCGCCCCGCGTCAAGATCGGCAAACCACCGGGAAAAGATCCCCCACACGGTTTCAGCCGGAACGCCCCCGCAGAGCGCGTCCGCGCCCCCGGCGCGGAAAGCGATCTCCTGCGCCACCTGCCGCGACGTCCCGAGATAGGTCGAGACGATAAACTTATCGAGCGGCAGTTCCGGGGGATACGCGGCGTATTTTGCGAAAAACCCCTCCCGCGTCTCGTCGATCGGGGACGCCTTATCCTGCGGCGGGGGGAGTTCGTACTTCATTCCGGGCAACACCTGCCGCAGACGGCTGGTCGTGAAATCGACCGGGCGCAGGACCGCCACGATCCGCTCTTCTGCGTCGAGCAGCATCAGGTTGCTGTACTTCCCCATCACCTCTGCGACCAGTACCTTTTCGGTCGCGTAGCCCATCTCGTCGTACCCCGCGAACACCAGCCGCGCGGCGCGCTCGAACCCGATCTGCTCACAGCGGAGCAGACGCGCCCCGGCAAGATGCTTGCGGAGCAGCATACAGAACATGGGCGCAGCCACCGGATTTTCGCGCGACAGATCCGACAGTGCGATACGCGGAGAGGAGGTCCCGGCATTGATGACCAGCCGCCGGACCGATTTGCCCAGCCGAAGCGTCAGCGTCACTTCGTCGCGCGCCGGTTGATAGATCTTTTCGAGTTTCGCGCCGTCGCCAGCCGCCCGGTTGATCTCCCCGAGCACAGCGCGGAGCATCCCCGCGTCGTACGCCATACCGTTCCCCCTTCCGTAGATGTAAAGTTTTCTTTACTTCCGTCAAATACGGGTACGTAAGCGTCCCGTCTTCCGCAGAATGAACGAGCACGCCTCTCCGATCTGCAAATATCCCGCCGCCCGCGCGACCTTCGCCGACGCAACGTTGGAATAGGTGCAGCGGTATTCGGGCACAAGTCCGCGTTCTACGATCTCTTTGGTCAGCCCGCACAGACACGAGACCGCGTACCCGCGACGCCGCGACGCCGGGATCGTTTCGACGCCGATCTCGAGCGTGCCGCCCGGCTCGCGTTCGTCGGGCGAGGCGTGTGTGACGGCGACCGATACGATTTTCCCGCCGTCGACCTGCCCGAAACAAAGCCGCCCGTCGGAAACGCTCTCGGCGATGTCGAACGTCGTTTCGTTGATCTTTTCGTCGCCTGCGGTCAGGAGCCGCCCGCCGGGCAGCGGTTCGCGAGGCGTCGCATCCGAAAGGAAACGAAAGATCCGGCAGTGCCGCACCGTGTGGCGGTCGCAGAGGTACCCCCAGCCGAGGCTCGCCTCGGCGATCCCGTCGCGGAGCCAGGAGAGCGCCTCTTTTGAAAACGGACGGTCGGAAAAGAGCGAAAGAAACCGTTTCCCGAGCGTGCGGAGCCGCGGGATCACGGTGACGGTCAGCCCCGCTTCGGGGGTTTGACAGAGTTCGACCGGGATCAGGATGTCCCAGTCGTTTTCAAAGACGAATTCCTCGCCTTCCCGGTCAATTGTCAGCACCGAACAGCACCCCCTTCACGTCAAAGAGGTCGGCAAGCACCCGGCAGCCGAGCGCGTCGAGATCCTCGTCCGAGGTATGTCCGCCCCGGACGAGCAGGCAGTCGAACCCTGCGGCTCCGGCACAGGCGAGATCGTGTTCGGTGTCCCCGATCATCAGGCACGGAAAGGGCTTTCTCTCTTCCGCCCAGCGGCAGGCGAGTCCGGTCTTGTCGGGAGCGTAGATATCCCCGCGGCCGACCACCTCGTCGAAGTAGCCGAGGATCCCGAGGTCAAAGAGTTGCTCGCGAAGCATACGCGCCTCGGTCGCCGAAAGCACCACTTGCCTTATCCCCGCGTCTTTGACGGATGCAAGCACGTCGATCACGCCCGCCCGAAGCGGCACGTCGCGTTCGCGGCTGCGGTATTCGGCGATCCATTCGTGCGCCAGTACCTCGTACGGCTCGCGCGAAAAATCGAAGCCCAATCGGCGGTAATAGTCCTCGATCGGAAACCCGAAAATCTCGAAATACCGCTTTCGGTCGGGGATCACGGGAAGTCCGCGGCGGGAAAGCATCTCGTTTGCGCACTCGATCCCGAGATCCACGTCGTCGAGCAGCGTGCCGTTGAAGTCCCAGATCAGCGTTTTATAGCGCCCGAGAATACCCATTCCGATCCCCCCTTTCCGTTTTTGTCTATTGTAGCACAGATTTCCCGAAATGTCCACCGGAACTTGATTTTTTTCGCC
>CAMZBE010000091.1 GCA_947304475.1 uncultured Clostridia bacterium | reverse complement strand
ACAGAGGTTATCTTTGCAAAGCGCGGGACGACGCGGGAACCCCTTTCCTGACGCCGTCCCATACCCTCGGTTTATGAAAACGCCCACCGTAAGGTGGGCATATCGCGTTTCCCGGACGAAGTTCGGGAAACATATCGCAAGCGCCTAAGGAGGTGCGGCGTCGAAGGCGTCTTATATCGTGCGGAACGGGCGTTCCGCATATCGTGCGTCCGTGCCGTCGGTGCGGACGCTTTTCTCGTTCTTTTCCCCGCCCGTCGATCATACACTATTACAAAAACGCCCGGCAAGCGGGGCGGATCGGGGGGAAAACAGAATGAAACGAAATCGGTTCCGGCGCCCAAGCGGGCGTACCTTTGCGGGCAGTCTTGTGCGCGGGTGGATCCTTGCGCTCGGCGCGTCGGCGCTCCTGCTCCTTTGCCTTACGCTGATCTGTTTCAAAAACGCGGATCCCTCGCGGCTGATCAAACCCTGCGCCTCCGTCGGATTCTTCGTTTCGGCGTTTCTGTCGGGTTTTCTGCCCGCGGAGTTCTACAAACGCCGGGGGCTCCTGATCGGGCTTGCGGGCGGGGCGGCGCTCGCGTTGGTCTTTGCCGTCCTGTCGCTGATTCTCTCGGATCACGGTACCGTTCCCGCCCTCGCGCGCTGGATCGGTTATCCCGCGATCCTGCTGCTCTCGACCTTCGGGGGGCTTTTCGGCGGAGCGAAACGGCACGTCAGGCGTCGCCGTCCGAGAGCGTGACGCACGCGCCGAGCGAAACCAGGTTCCGGCAAAAGTCGGCGTAGCCGCGTTCGATCAACTCGTAACGCATAATCCGGCTCTCCCCCTCTGAAGCAAGGGCGGCGAGCGTCAGCGCCGCTCCGGCGCGCAGATCGGGCGCGGTCATCTTCGCGCCCGCAGGACGCGTTCCCCCAAAAACCGTGGCGCGCCCGTCCGCGACCTTGATCTTCGCCCCCGTTTTTCGCAGTTCGGAAACGTAGCCGAAGCGCGTCGGAAAGATCGGATCGGCGATCACGCTCTCCCCGTCGGCAAGGCACGCAAGGGCGGTCAACTGCGGCTGCAGATCGGTCGGGAAACCGGGATAGGGCGCGGTTGCGATCCTGACCGGAGCAACGCGCCCGGGACGAAAGACCGTCAGCGTACCGACGCCCGTTCCGATCTTCGCGCCCATCTCCGAGAGGACCGGCAAGACCGGAAACAGATGCGCGGGCTCAACCGCGCGAAGCGTGACCGCGCCCCCGGTCGCCAGAGCGAACGACAGATACGTTCCCGCCTCGATCATATCGGGGCAGACGCGATAGGTAACGCCGTGCAGGCGCGGCACGCCGTCGATCACGACGGCACCCGGCGACGGCGTCGCGATCCTTGCGCCCGCCAGACGAAGAAACGCGATCAGGTCGAGAACGTGCGGTTCCCGCGCCGCCCCCGTCAAAACCGTCCGTCCCTCTGCGAGCGTTGCGGCGAGAAGGGCGTTCACGGTCGCGCCGACCGAGACGTAAGGAAACTCGAAAACGGCGCCTTTCGGGCGCCCTTTGACCGAAACCCCCTCTTCCGTTGCCCTAACCGTCAACCCCATCGCCCGAAGAACCTCGAGATGCAGATCGATCGGACGCGCCCCGAAGTTGCACCCGCCGGGGTGCGGGAGCGCCAGTTCCCCGAGCCGCCCCGACGCCGCCCCGAGCAGGTAGAGCGAACCGCGCAGCGCCCCGGTCAGCCCCCTGTCGCAAACCGACGGACGGGCGGACGAAGGATCGAGCACGACGCGCTCGCTCCCCTTCCTTATTATTTTAACGCCAAGCGACGAGAGCAGGGCGAGCGCCGTTTCGACGTCGGTGATGGCGGGAAGATTATCGAGTTCGACCGGCTCGGAAAAGAGAAGTGACGCGAACAGGAGCGGCAGAGCGGCGTTCTTCGAGCCGCGGATCCTGACCTCTCCCGACAGTTCCCGCCCGCCGGAAACGGTAAGCGTTTTCATGTTGCCGCGCCCCTTCCCCCGTCATGTGGGAGCGCGGCGAAAAGACCGGATCGCTCCCCTTGTCAGTATATGGCGGGGGCGTCGGCTTGGTCCCGCGCGGATTCAAGATACCGGCGGCAGGCAAGATACGGGAACAGATCGTAGGAGCGCGTCTCTTCCCCGCCCCGGAGCCGGATCGCTGCGGCGTTGCTCTCCTCGACCGCCCTCGCTCCGCCGCCCGTCGGAAGAACGGCGTCAAACGACGAAAGATCGGTGCGAACGCGCGGGGACAGCCCTGCCACGACGGCACACCGTTCCCGGTCGGGGAGCAGGGGCAGACAGGCGTCGAGCGCCCCGGTCCACCCGGCGTAGCGAAGAGCGGGATCGGGCGACTGAATCAGCGCGACGTAGGCGGCGTACGACGCCTCCCCCTCGGATAAGATCCCCGCCTGATGCGCCGCCTCGTGCGCGGCGGTGAACGGCAGGGTGTAGGCGGGCGCCGTGGGATTGATCACCGCTTCGCCCGTCCACGCAGCGTGATAACCGAGCAGACCGAGACGGCAAAGCAACCGCGGAAACAAGGTCTTCTTGACGCGAAGCGGCGACGCGGGGCAAAGTCCGCACGCCGAGAGCGCCGCCGTCACCCCGTCCGAGAGTTCCCCCTGCGTTTTGCGGGCGGGGGGCGTTCCTTCACCGTCCGAGGACGGAAGAAGCGCCTCTTCCCGGTTTGCCCTGTCGGCAAGGAACGAAGCGAAGGCGGTCAATCGGATTTCGGAGACCGGCTCGTCCGTCGTTTGGCTCCTGCGCGCGGGCAAAACCGACAAAAGAAGGAAAAGCGAGAAGAGGATCGCGCCCGCCCCGGTTACGCGCCGGAAGAAGGTCTCGGGATCTCCGCGCCTGAACGCGAAAAACAGCAGCGCGGGCGACGCAAGCAGCGCGACCTCGAAAAGCGGGAACGGAAAAAGGGACGAAAAAGCAGAAAGCAGACGGCGAAGCGGATCGGAAAACAGTCGGCAGGCGACGTCCGCCGCCGACCGGGACGCACCCGCCGTCAGAAGCGCACAGAACGCCGAAAATACAAAGATTGCCCCGTGCCTTTTCATACCGTCCTCCAAACGAAAAAATGCCCGCCACACCGGTAGTGTGGCGGGTAATTTCTATGATCACACGTGGAAATCAGGGCGTCTTCTGACGCTTTTTCCCAAAGGACGGAAGGAACAGAACGGCGATCAGAGCAAGCATCAGAACCATCGTGGCGGCAAGTCCGCCCTCGGGACCGAAGGCGCCGCCGTTGGTGACGCTGCGCGAGGCGTCGGTGGTCACGCGGAACAGTCCGGAGATCGGCGAAAATCCGCTGACCGAGCAGCCGAAGACCAGTTCCTCGGTCACGTTCCACGCCGTGTGGAGCGCACACGCGCCGATCACGCTGCCCGTCCGGATGGTGAACAATCCGAGAAACACCCCGAACAGGAAAACGTTCAGAAGCGAGAGCATCGTCACACCTGCGTTCGTTACGTGCAAAAGTGAAAAGAACAGGGCGCTGATCAATACCGACGGCAGCCAGCGGAAGCGCCGGGCGAGCGTCGTCATGAAGAAACCGTGGAACAGGATCTCCTCCGCCGCCCCCTGGATCACGTAACCGAGCAAAACGAAGAGCGGGAGCAGGACGCCGGATCCGCCGACGTACCCCTCGAAGGTCGAGGCGCGCGACAGGCAGGCGATCAGAACCGTCGCCGAACAGAGCAGAACGCCGAAGAGAAGCCCGATACCGTAGCGCCCGGCGGCGCCGCGTTTTTCGATCCCCATGGTCGCAAGCGAACGGCGCTGGATCACGACGCAGACGAAGATCACGATCGCGACGGTCCACGCCTCGCCGAAGAGTTCCGCGATGCGGTAACCCGTGCCCGCCGTAATCTGTTCGCTCAAGGCGCGATAGGCGTCGCTGTCAACGGTGCCCGCGCCGCCCGAAAGCCCCGCCGAAAGCGCGTCGTTCAGGATCTTCAGCATTCCGTTTCCGCCGAGCAGGAAGGACGCGAGCATTCCCGGAACGAACCCGGTCAGAAGGGGAACGAAAAGTGCGATCGCCCACAGAATCACGAAGTCGAAGAGCAGCCGGAAGCGGCGCTCCCCGGACGTGCGCCGGGCAAGCAGGGGCGACGACGAAAAATCGAACATGACGGTTTCTTCCGTATCCTTTCCCGGGTTGCCCCGTTTTTCTCTACGGATATTTTACCATACGCCGCGCGATTGTGCAAGCGCACGCGAAAAAAGTTTACACTTCCTAATCTCCGAACCAGCGGGAAAGCAGTTCGAGCGTCTTGAAACGGACGCTCTTTTTCCCGTCCGTAAGCAGGCGGTATTCCGCGTCGGACAGTCCGAGCGGCACGCCCTCGACCGACGCGGCGGTACAGAGCGGCGGGAACAGGACGCACCACCAGTTCTGCCCGTTTCCCTCTCCGAGCACCACGCGGAGCGACAGGTACCGCCCGGCGGGCAGCGAAACCGAACCGTACTCGCGTGTCGGGTAGTCCTCTTCCGAGAGCGTGACCGTGACGGGCAGATCCCTGCCCCGCCCGGCAAGCGTTTGGCGCGCCGTTTCGCCGATCCGTTCCAACAGATCCCTGTCGAGCGCCGCTTCCGCCGCTTCACGGTCGGCAAATGTGCGGAAAAGGTCGCCGTACTCGGATAAGATCGCGTCGCGCACGGCGATCTTGTCCGCCTGATCCCCCGCGTCGTCCGAAGCGGCAAGGATATGCAGACGGATCACGTCGTGGTAGATCCCCTCCTCCCCCGCGGCGGGACAGAGCGAAAGGAACAGGGCGGCAAAAAGGATCCATACCGCCGCAAGCGCCCCCGACGCGATACTTTTCCCGCGGCTTCCCCGCCTTTTGACGTTTCTTGGTTTCTTCATTTCATTATTCCCCCGGTTTCGTTTCGGTATCCCGAGGTTTTCCCAGCGGAGCGTTTTTTATTCACGCAAAACCGTCTTTTTTTACGCATAGCGGCGGCGAAAACGGGCAAACTCCCGGTATCTCACGCATCGGAAAGGAAAAGGAAACGTGAAAAAAGCGGTTGTAATCGGGGCAGGCACGGCGGGATTGACGGCGGGGATCCGCCTCGCGGAAGGGGGATGGGACGTGACCGTCCTCGAACAGCAGGCGGGACCGGGCGGAAATCTGCGCAGTTGGACGCGGCGGGGGCACACCGTCGACAACTGTCTGCATTGGCTGAACGGAACGCGCGACGGTTCGCGCCTGAACCGTCTCTGGCGCTCGCTCGGGGTGCTCGGGGACGGAGTGGGACTGGTCAGACAGCCCTTCTTTTACCGTTCGTATCTGAAAAGCGGAACGCTTACGATGTGGCGCGATCCCGATCGGGCGGAAGCCGAACTTTCGGAAAAGAGCCCTCGCGACGCGAAAGCGGTAAGGCGCTTCTTCCGGGACGCGAAGGCGCTGGCGTACGGTTCGCCGATTGCGCGGGCGGCGGTTATCGCGCGGTGGTTCCGCGTCTCGGTCGGGGACTTTGCGGCGTCGCTGCGCGATCCCGACCTGGCGACCTTCTTTTCGGATTATCTCGGGCGCGAATACGCTTCGCTCGGATTGCTCTTCGCCTATTCGGCGTTCCTGTCGGGGGACGCAGATCTTCCGGTCGGGGGTTCGCCCGGGGTGGCGGAGCGCCTCGCCGGGAAACTGGTTTCCTGCGGCGGCAAACTGATCTGCTCGGTGCGGGTAAGCGGGATCGTGACGAAGGGCGGGCGCGCCGAAGCGGTTCTGACCGACCGGGGGGACGCCTTCCCCGCCGACCGGGTGATCGCCGCCTGCGATCCCCACGTCACCTTCTCGCGCCTGCTCGGGCACGAATTTGCCCCGCCGTCGCTTGCCCGGATCGACCTTGATCTCCGCACGCCGCACTTCTCGTCTCTCCACGCCGCGTTCTCGATCCCCGATCCGCTCCCGCCCGGGGCGGCGTGGACGACGGTGGTTTCGGGCGACCGAACCTTTCTTCCCGAACGCACGGGCGGGCGGGTGATCCTGCGCGCCTTCGCCCACGAGCCGGGATTTGCGCCCGAGGGGAGAACGGTTTTGCAGGCGACCTGCTTCGTTTCAGACCGCGACGCGGAAAAATGGCGGGCGCGCGGCGCCGATTACGCCGAAAAAAAGGACGCCTTCGTTTGTGCCGTCGCAAACGCGATCCGGGGCGCCTTCCCCTACGCCGCG
>CAMZBE010000090.1 GCA_947304475.1 uncultured Clostridia bacterium | reverse complement strand
CCCGGTACTGCGAAGATTGCGGCGCCCTGATCGAGGGATCGACCGTCAAGATCCCGATCAATCCCAACGCGCACAAGATCGACGAGTGGACCGTGATCGACGAAGCCACCATCTTCCACGATGGATTAAAGACCGGTCACTGCGTTTTTTGCAATCGTGATATTAATGAAGCGTATTCCTCGATCGTCGAGACCAAGTACACGGAAGAACCGAAGAGCGGCAAAACCATTGCTCAGGCGGCGATCTACGACGACGTCCAGAAGGGCGGCGAACTGCATTTCTATCCGACCGAATCCAACCCCGACGGACTGGATCTCTTCGTTGAGTATTCCATCCTCTGGAATCCCACGTTGAAGAACATCAACAACGGTGATCCGATCTACAGCACGCGTATCGGAGGCAGCAACGATACCGGTACCGCGAACGACATCATCTGGATGTCGCTGAAGGACAGCGCTTCGGGCTCCGACTGCATTTTCGCGGGCGGCTACGAGTACGGCGGACTTCGTACCGTTGACGTCGGTCCCGCGACCATGTCGACGCCCGTTCCTTCGAACAAGACCTTTGATTGCTGGCCGAACATCGGCGGCTCGGTGCAGGCGGATTACGACAACCTGAACAACGGTCACGAGTGGGGCTGGCACCGCATCGGCGTCCGTCTCCACGAGGAACTGCTGAACGAAGCCGAACTGAAAGCGTACACGGCGGATCCCGAGAACACCTAAGAAGCGGCTCCGGCGGCGAAGTACCTCATGTGGGCGGAATGCTACATCGACGGCGTCCTGATCTTCAAACTCTCGAACGCCGCGTCCGAGGTCAACGGCGCGTCCACCTATAAGGAAGAGAACATGCTCTTCACGGCGGAAGCCGACGGCGAGGGCGGCGTCAACTACATCGATATCGCCGACACCAAGTACATTCTGGGCGTCCGTGCGATTGCGAAAGCGGCGAACGCCAACGGCGCGTACTTCGTCTACGGCGATTTCAAAGCCACCGCCGGCACTTCGTTCGTGCAGAACGTCACGAAGGTTTCGACGCCCGCAGCCAACGTCTATACTGCCGCGGACGGCACCCAGATCAACGCTCCCGTTTACTACTCCATCAACGTCGACTGATCCTTTTGGATCGGGTTTTGACGGGCGCGCCGGAAACGGCGCGCCCGTTTTGCTTTCCGCGCGAAAAAAAGTGCGGAAAAGGTCGGTTTTTCCTTGACACCCTCGTATGCGTGCGGTATAATGGTTCGGGTAAAACAAAACGACGACGGAGGACGAACATGAAACGCTGGCTGATTTCCGAAAACGGACGGTTCTACAAGGCGTGCCTGCACCTGCACACCGATATTTCCGACGGGGCGTATTCCCCCGAAGAGGTGAAGAAAAAGTATCAGGAGAAGGGGTATTCGATCATCGCCTTCACCGATCACGACGTCTTCATCACGCATAACGATTTTTCCGACGAGAACTTCCTCGCGATCAACTCCCACGAGATCGAGGTCAGCGAGAATAACGTCAATCTGACGCGGTATCAGAAGACCTATCATCTGAATTTCTACGCCAAGGACCGGAACGCGACGATGACGCCGGTATTCTCGGAGAGCCGGGTACATATCGGCAACTCGTCGAAGTACGTCACCGACGAGATGCGCAAAACCGACGTTTACGCGTACTATTCCCCCCGTTCGATCAACGAGGTAATCCGGATCGCGAACGAGAACGGGTTTTTCGTCACCTATAACCACCCCGTCTGGTCGCTCCAGAACTATCCCGACTACATCGACCTCGAGGGGCTCTGGGGGATTGAGGTCTGGAACACCGGGTGCGTCTGTGAGGGGATGCCCGACACGACGGTTCCCTTCGACGATTTTCTCAAAGCGGGGAAGGACGTTTTCCCGATCTGCTCGGACGACAGCCACGGCGACAGCGACTGCTTCGGCGGCTGGACGATGGTGAAAGCCGATTCGCTCGATTACGACGACGTGATCAAGGCTCTGCTCGCCGGGAACTTCTATTCCTCGACCGGTCCCGAGATCTACGAACTGTCGCTGGAAGACAAGGTCCTGACCGTTAAGACGAACGACGTCAAGAATATCCGCGTGATCACCGAATGGCGCTCCCCCGGCTCGAAACAGCACGCCCCCGAGAAGGTCGGCGACGAGTTTATCACCCGGATCCCGATGAAAAACTACCGCGAGCATTACCGCTCGAAACTGATCTACGGCTGGCAGGACGCCTACTTCCGTCTTGAGGTCAACGGTCACGACGGAACGCACGCCTATACCCGCGCTTTCCGCTTCAGAGATTTTCCGGAACTGTTCCAGTAACATATACGCCGGGCGCGCCGATTTCGACGCGCCCGAATAGGAAACCGGAAAAACGCAGTCGCCGAGGATCGCCGTCGCCGGTACCGAAAGAAAAGGCGCGGCACCACCGCGACGCACCCGGACAAACCGTAAAGCACGAACAGAAAGAGGGAAGACCATGATCCCATTGAACGGCGCCTGGCAGGGCGAATACAGAACCGAAAACGGGGAGACCTTCGCGTTTCCCGCGACCGTGCCGAGGTGCATCCATACCGACCTGCTCTCATGCGGCAAGATCGGCGATTTCTACTATCGCGACAACTCCAAAGAGGTGCAGTGGATCGAGCGCTGCGACGTCACCTACCGGCGCGAGTTCGAGGTCGACGCGGTGGAGAGCGGCGCGTTTCTCGAGTTTGACGGACTGGACACCTACTGCGAGATCGTGCTGAACGGCAGGAAGGTCGGCGAGGGGCACAATATGTTCGTCCCGCACGCCTTTGAAGTCGACGGCGTGCTCAAAGCCGGGATAAACCGGATCGAGGTGCGCTTCTTTTCCCCGATCCGTGCGGTTGAGGGCAAACCGGCGCTGCCCGGCGCCTTTCCGACCGAGCGGCTGCACACCCGCCGCATCCAGTGTACCTACGGTTGGGACTGGGTGGACCGATTCGTCACGATGGGGATTTTTCGCGACGTGCGCCTCGTTTTCCGCCGTCCGAACACGGTCGCGGGCGTGTACGTCACGACCGAGGAGATTTTGCCCGGCTCGGCGCAGATCAAGGTCAGCGTGACGCTCTCAGATTTCGTTCGGAACGGCGATGCTCTGTCGTTTTCGGTGACCGATCCAGACGGCAAAACCGTCTTTTCCAAATCCCGCGCGCTGCTCGACGCTTCGCTGGAAGAGTGGATCGACCTTCCCGACGCTCGTCTCTGGTACCCGAACGGCTACGGAGAGCAGCCGCTCTATACCCTGACGGCGAAAACCCCGGCGGGGGAGACGTCGGTGCGCTTCGGCATCCGTCGGATCACGCTCCGTCAGTTGGTCGACCAACCGGGCAGTCGCGAGGAGGCGCTCTGCAAAACCGTTCAGGCGCAGCCCTTCGCGAAGGGCAAAGATAACAACGAAACCACATCGGGCTTCACGGTCTTCGTCAACGGAACGCCAATCTTCTGCAAGGGCGCCGACTGGGTGCCCTGCGAGCCCTTCCCGTCCGCCGAGACGCCCGAAAAGATCACGCGTTTGCTGGAGATCAGCCGTTCTTGCGGCGTCAATATGATCCGCGTCTGGGGCGGCGGCATCTTCGAGAGAAACGAGTTCTACGACGAGTGCGACCGTCTCGGGATCCTCGTGGCGCAGGACTTTCTGATGGCTTGCGGCACCTATCCCGAGGACGAGGAGTGGTTCCTTGACGAACTGAAACGAGAGGCGAGAGCCGGGGCGCTGCGTCTCCGCAATCACGCCTGCCTCGCCTTCTGGAACGGCGACAACGAGAACGCCGTTTACGGCAACGAAAACAAGACCGATTTTCCGGGCTACCGCGCGGCGAAGGTCATCGCGCCCATCCTCTCGGAACTCGATCCCGCCCGTCGGTTTCTCCCCTCGTCGCCCTACGGCGGCGATCCCTACTGCAGTCCGACGCGCGGCACCTCGCACAGCACCTTCTTCCTCGGCTCGTTCTTCCGCTACGTCCGCGAAAACGATCTGTCCGACTGGCGGCATACCATGTCGCAGTACCTGACGCGCTTCAACGCAGAGCAGCCGACGATGGGGATGCCCTTCGTATCGACGCTCCGTCGGTTCCTTACCGACGAAGATATTTTCGGGGACGATCAGCGTATGTCCGAGTTTCACACCAAGACCAACCCGTCGATCAAGGAACTGACGCTCTTCGGACACCTCGACAAGATGACCGAAAAACTCTTCGGCGCGTACGAGAGCGGGGAAGACCGCGTCGCCAAGATGCAACTGATGCACTGCGAGTGGGTGCGGCTCGGCATGGAACTTTACCGCCGGAACAAGTGGTTTGCGTCGGGGATCCTCTTCTGGATGCTGAACGACTGCTGGCCCGCGGCGAATAGTTGGTCGCTGATCGACTATTACGCCGTCGCGAAACCCGCCTTCTACGTCTTCAAACGCTGCGCACAGCCGGTGATCGCGTCGCTTGCCGTCGACGACGGCAAACTGACCGTCACGGTTTCAAACGACGGGCTCACCCCCGCCTCGGGCAAGGGGCGGCTCTCGCTCTACGACTTCGGGGAGGAAACGGATCTGCTCCCGACGGAGTTCACCTATACGGTTCCCGCCAACAGCGCGGCGACCGTCCTCTCGCTCGACTACGCACCGTTTGAAAAAATGCTTTCGCGTACCCGTCTTCCGCTCTGCGAGATCGCAAACGGCGACGGCGAAACCGATCGCGCGTTCCTTATCCCCGCGCGCTACGCCGATCTCGATCTCGACTACCGCCCCCTGCGGGTACTCGAAGAGACGCCCGAGACCGTTACGGTGCAGGCGGACGCCTTTTCTCCCTTCGCCCTGCTCGACTCGCCCGTTCTGCTCTCGGACAACGCGATCTGCATGAAACGCGGCGAAAAAAGGGTTCTCAAACGTCTGTAAAACCCAAACGTTGCCCGCGCGAATTCGACGCGCGGGCGCAATATAACGACGGCGCGGGAAAACTCCCGCGCCGTCGTTCATGCGATCTCCGATCGCAATTCATGAACGGCATCGCCGTTCAATTCACGCGGGCGTCGCCCGCAATTCATGCCGCAGGCAATTCATTCGTTTCCGATGAATTGACGGCTTGCGCCGTCGTGAATTCTCGCCGTCTGCGGCGGCTCCGTGAAATGCGGCGCAGGCGCCGCATTTCGGCTTATTTCTTCGTCAACCGAAAACTCTCCGCAATCAATTCCATCGCCGCCCCGTCGGTCAGCCGATCGTCCAGCGCGACCGAGATCCAGTAGGTGCGGTTCATGTGATACGCCGGATATACGCCGTCGGTTTTAAAGAGGTCGGGGATCGCTTTCGGCTCGGCTTTGAGGTTCATGACGTCGATCCTGTCGGCGTCGCACTCGCCGGCAAGCACGCTCTTCTTTACCCGCATGATCAATCCGAACCACTTGCCCGTGTCGGTATGCCGGAACACGCCCGCGGTTTTGTCCTTCCCGTCGTCGAAAGGGAAGTCGGGCGAAACGCCGTAGCGTTCCTTGATCACGTTCGCGATCCGGTTCGCCTGATCCGACGCGAAAAGCACGTCGAAGCAGCACGCCGCGGCGATCTCTTCAAGGATCGCGGTATAGGCGGCGCGCACGCCCGAAACGTAGGCGCCCTGCATCCCTTCTGCCCGGAGCGGCGCGTATTCGTCGTCGTTCATTCTGTCGATCACGCTGCCCGAGATCCCCCCGTCCGGGCGGATGCGGATCTCGGCGCGAAAATCGTTTCCGAAGAAGTCGCGCGAATAGAAAAGACCGTCCCCGTCGGGGGCGAAGCCGAACGCTTTCGCCTTTTCCGGGACGATCTTTTTCCTTTCAAAAACGCTCTCTTCGATCTTCATTCTTCCGAATACCACGCAAAGAAGCGGGAATAGTCCGAAATATCCGCGTTTCCGTAAGTATAGACGTAATCGGTCTCCGCCCGGCATCCGTCGGACTTGATGACGCCGAGTTTGATCGAGTAGGTCTCGTCAAGGTGGATCGAGAGGATCCGCCAGTTCGCATCGAAGGTCAGCGTGATCGCCGCCTCCTTGAAAACGGGATCCTTGTCCAGTCCGCCCATCGTCCGCATACGGCGAATGACGTCGCCGGTCGCCGCCGTCAGGTTGGGGTAGAGCGTCTGGGTATAGGTGCCGTCGCCGTTGTCGACGGCGTCGGTCCAACTGTCAATCGTGTCTTCGTTCAGGATATAGTTGGTGAGTT
>CAMZBE010000089.1 GCA_947304475.1 uncultured Clostridia bacterium | reverse complement strand
ACTCGTCAACCGGATGCTCTCGAGCGAGGCGATGGTCGACAGCCACGCGCTCCGTACCGGGGAGATCCGTCCCGAGGACTGGCAGCGGATCGCCGACGCGACCGCGATGCTCGCGGGGTGCGATATCCTGATCGACGATACCTCGGGCATCACCGTCGCCGATATGAAGGCGAAACTCCGCCGGGTGAAGAACCTCGGGCTGGTCGTGGTCGACTATCTGCAGTTGATGCAGGCGTCGAAGAATATCGAGAGCCGCGTGCAGGAAGTCGCCGACATCTCGCGCAATCTGAAGATCATGGCAAAGGAACTGAAGGTTCCTGTCGTCTGCTGCGCGCAACTTTCGCGCGGTCCCGAACAGAGAGAGAGCAAGAAGCCGATGCTGTCCGATCTGCGCGACTCGGGCGCGATCGAGCAGGACGCCGATATCGTCCTGTTTCTCTACCGCGACGAATACTATAAAGACACCAAGGGCGCGAAAGCGCAGGCGAACATCGAGGTCAACACCGCCGAGATCATCATCGCGAAGAACCGCCACGGCGCCCTGCAGGACGTCAAGATGACCTGGAACGGTCAGTTCACCAAATTCATCACGGCGGAGAAGACCAATAACGCCGGGACCGGGAGCGCGGGATAATGGATCCCGCGTCTTCCTTCTTTTCCTTCACCCGCCAGGCAGAACGACTGCTCGAACGCGCGGGCGTACGCCTTACGGAGCGTGACGGGATCCTCGTCGCCTACTCGGGCGGGGCGGACTCGACCTTTCTGCTCCGGGTGCTGATCGCCCTGCGTGACAGAATCGGGTTTCCCCTCGCCGCCCTGCACGTCGAACACGGCATCCGCGGGGAAGAGGCGAAGGCAGACGCTGCGTTCTGTCTTGCAACGCTGCGGGCGCTCAGCGTGCCGGGGAAGGTCGTTTCGGTCGACGTGCCCGCGACCTGCAAAGAGACCGGAGAGAGCATCGAGACGGCGGCGCGCCGTCTTCGCTACGACGCCCTGCGGAAAGGGCTTGCGGAACTCCCCGGATTCCGGTATATCGCGACGGCGCACAACCGTGACGACGCGGCGGAAACGGTTCTGTTCCGGCTTTTGCGCGGTTGCGGAACCGAGGGCGCGGGTGGAATTCCCGTCTTGCGGGACAACGTGATCCGCCCGATCCTCGACGTTCCGTCGGACGTGATCCGGAAGACGCTGTCGTCGCTCGGGATCCCCTTCGTCTGCGACTCGACCAACGCCGATCCGTTCTGCGCACGGAACTATCTGCGGCGCGACGTTTTGCCGCGCCTTTCGCACCTGACGCCCGATCCCGGGAAAATGCTCTACGAGTGTTCTCTTCGCTTCCGTGAGGACGACGCGTATCTTTCCGAAATCGCAGACGCCGTGCCGCAAAACGAAAGGGCGCAACGTTCGGCGCTTCGCAAACTCCCCGATCCGATCCTGAAGCGCGTGCTTCGCGCGGAATTCGCGAAGATCGGCGGCGAGATGCCCGAGGCGGTGCATATTGACGCGGCAGTTGCGCAAATTAGGAAGGAGCGCGACGGGACGGTTTCGTTCCCCCGCGGGATCGCGTTTTCCTGCGTCGGGGATACGGTGGTTTTCCTTTCCGAAAACCGGGGCGTTTCCCGCGAACCGGTCACGCTTGTACCCGGGGAGACGACGATCGGCTTTTCGGGCGATCTCGTGACCTTCTCGGTCGCGTCAAGCGCGTCCGAAACAATCGCTTCTTCAAATGTTTACAATCTGTCTAAAAAAGTCATTCTCTCTTCTGCTACAATAGAAGGGAACGTAATCGTCAGACCGCCGGCACCGGGCGACCGGATCACGTACGGCGGCATGACGCACGAGGTACGGACGGTGTTCTCGTCCCACCGCGTTCCGCGCGAGATCCGCCGGGACTATCCGCTCTTCTGCGACGGCGCCGGCGTCCTCTGGATCCCGGGTTGTGCCGTGCGTGACGGGTGTGACGGACGGGGAAAACGGGACGAGGTCGTCACGATCTCGGTTTGCGGCGGTCTTACCGACCGCGTGAAGGAATACAAAGGACGAGAATGCTCCGGATCAAAAGAGAGGGGACCGACAATGAACCACGACATTTCAAAGATCCTGATCGACGAAAAGGAACTTGACGCGTTGGTGACCAAGGTGGCTGGCGAGATCGACGCCGATTTCAGCAAGATCGGCGGACGGCTGCTGCTCGTCGCGATCCTGAAGGGATCGGTGGTCTTTATGGGCGACCTGATGAAGAAACTGCAGTCCCCCGTGGAGATCGACTTCATGAAGGTCTCTTCCTACGGAGCGGGGACGACCACCTCCGGGAATATCAACATCCACCTCGACCTGCAGCGAAAGGACATTGGCGACTGTAACGTCATCGTCGTCGAGGATATCGTCGACAGCGGACGCACGCTCTCGTATCTGACCGAATATCTCAAACTCAAGGGAGCGCGAAGTCGGTGCGCACCTGCACGCTGCTCGATAAACCCTCGCGTCGCGAGGTCGCGTTCACGCCCGACTACGTGGGACGCGAGATCCCCGACGAGTTCGTCGTCGGATACGGTCTCGATTACGACGAGAAATACCGGGCGCTTCCGTTCGTCGGAGTGCTGAAACCCGAGGTTTACGCGAAATAACCGGTCCACCCGAAAAAGAGAAAGGTACAGGCAGAAGAGATCCATGAAATCCAGTTTCAAAAACATCCTGATTTTCGTGTTGCTGATCGTGACGGTCATCGTGTTCGCCATGATCCTCTCGGATATGCGGAAGGATAACGACAAGGTCAGTTACAGCGAGGTACTGTCCTATTTCGACTAGAAACTCGTTTACTCGGCGGAGTACGACAACGACTCGTATCTGACGCTCTATCTGCGCGTTCCGGTCGATCTCGATGCCGACGGTGTGCGGGACGTGGACGCCAACGGCGTTCCCGTGACCAAGACCGACGCAAAGGGAAACGCGGTCTACCAGAAGGTGTCTTACCGTCTGGCGAGTTACGTCCAACTTGAGAAGATCAACGAACTTTGCGAGACGGGGCTTGCCGAAGGGTGGCTCGATTCCTACGATTTCGAGGAACCGACCGATACGCCGTGGTATATCTCGTTTTTGCCTTATATCATCGTCATCGTTCTCTTCATCGTCTTCTACGTCGTGATGGTCAACCGCGCGGGGCAGGGCGTCAAGAACGGGTTCGCCCGCTCGCACGCCAAGGTCTCTTATAACGATAAAAACGCGGTGAAGTTCACCGACGTCGCCGGCGCGGACGAAGAGAAGAAAGAACTCGAGGAAGTCGTGGAGTTTCTCCGCGATCCCGGAAAGTTCATCAAACTCGGCGCGCGTATCCCGCGCGGCATCCTGCTCGTGGGCCCTCCGGGAACCGGTAAAACCCTGCTCGCCAAGGCGGTCGCCGGCGAGGCCGGTGTGCCGTTCTTCTCGATGTCGGGTTCCGACTTCGTCGAAATGGACGTCGGCGTCGGCGCGTCCCGTGTGCGCGATTTGTTCGATTCGGCGAGAAAGCACCCCGCGAGCATCATCTTCATCGACGAGATCGACGCCGTCGGGCGTCACCGCGGGGCAGGTCTCGGCGGCGGACACGACGAACGCGAGCAGACCTTGAACCAGTTGCTCGTCGAGATGGACGGCTTTGGCAATCACGAGGGCGTGATCGTCATGGCGGCGACCAACCGCCCCGACATCCTCGATCCGGCTCTTTTGCGTCCCGGTCGTTTCGACCGGCAGGTCACGGTCAACTATCCCGACCTGAAGGGCAGAGAAGAGATCTTGAAAGTCCACGTCCGCAACAAACCGCTCGAAGCCAACGTCGACCTGCACAGGATCGCGCAGACCACCGTCGGGTTCACCGGCGCGGATCTTGCCAACCTGATGAACGAGGCGGCGCTGCTCGCCGCCGGTCGCGGCAAAACGCTGATCGGTATGCAGGAGATCGAACAGGCGACCTTGAAGGTGCTGGTCGGTACCGAAAAGAAGGGCAAGATCATCACCGAAGACGATAAGAAGATGACCGCTTATCACGAAGCGGGGCACGCCATCGTCTGCCATTTGCTTCCGAGTCAGGATCCCGTCACCCGCATCTCGATCATTCCGACCAGCAAGGGCGCCGGCGGCTATACGCTGATGCCCCCGGTCAAGGACGTATCGTACGAGTTCAAGCACGAAATGGAAGAGAGCATCGCCGTTTCGCTTGCCGGACGCGTTGCCGAGGAATTGATCTTCAACGATTACAGCGGCGGTGCGTCCTCCGACATCAAGCAGGCGACGCAACTCGCTCGCAAGATGGTCACGGTTTACGGTATGAGCGAGGAACTCGGCACGGTCTGCCTTGCCGGCGAACACACAGGAGACGAGGTGTTCCTCGGTCGTGATTTCAGTTCGGGCGAGAACCTGTCCGAAGAGACGGTCGCGAAGATCGACCGCGAGATCCGCCGGATCGTAGGAGAAGGCAAAGAACGCGCGAAGCAACTGCTCCAGGCGAATATGGAGAAACTCCACAAGGTCGCTGATTATCTGATGAAGTACGAGGTCATGGACGGCGCGCAGTTCGCCGCTCTGATGGACGACGGCGCGACCGAAGAGGATCTCGTCGAGATGAACAAACAGAAGGAAGAGCAGAGCAAGCGCGAGAACTCGGTCGCCGCCGAAGAACGCGAGAAACGCGAGAGGGAGGAAGCCGAGCGCATCCGGCGCGAGCAGGAAGCGTTCTGGAACGATCCGCTCGACGGGTTCGGCGATCGCGGCAGCGACGGGGACCGTCAGTAACCGAATATTTGACCGCCGGAGTTTTTTCTCCGGCGGTTTTTCGTCCCGGGAGAATTTTCCCGGGGCGTTTTCGTTTTGCAAAAAGAACCCGGAATCGGTGCCCGATGCGACATCTTTTTCCGCCCTCGCCGCATACAATGGTCTTACGGGACGAACCGTCGTTTGAAAGGGGGACTTGCCGTGCCGGTGGTTTACGCGGACGTTCTGTTTCTTGTCAACTTCTCCGCCGATTATCTCGTCCTACTGACCGTCGGAAAACTTTGTCGCATCCGCCTTCACCGCACTCGCCTGATCTTCGGTTCGCTCTTCGGTGCGCTCTACGCTCTGCCCGCCCTGATCCTGATCCCGACCTATCCGCTCCTGCTCCTCTCGGTGATGCTTTCGGGGATCGCCCTGACGCTTCTGGGACTGGGGTTTCCCGGGTGGCGCCGATTTCTTTCCTGCCTCTTCCTTCTCTGGCTGGTCTCGTTTCTCTTTGGCGGGGCGATCACGGTGCTGTTCACGCTCGCGGTTCGGTTTTTCGGACGTCTGCCCGCAGAAGGGGACGTAGGCGGAAAGGTGGTCGCGTTCCTCGTCCTGTTCCTGCTCTCCTCGGCGTTGGTATCGCTCTCGCGCCGGCTCTCTTCCGCGGGGACGTCGCGCGAGGTGGGGTGCCGCATCACGGTCGGGGATAGGACGCGGGATCTTACCTTGATGACCGACAGCGGGTGCCTTCTTCGCGAGCCCATGACCGGACGTGCGGTGATCCTGCTCTCATCGAAAGCGTGCGAGGGGCTCGTTCCGCCCGCTTTGCTCACGACCGAAGAGGGGATTGAACCGTCGCTTGCCTACGACGAAAAGAAACGCTACTATCTGATCCCGTATCAGACGGTTTCGGGCAAGCGTTTGATGCACGGATACCGCCCCGACCGCGCCGTGATCGGGAGCGGCAGACGAAAAAGGGAAGAGGCGGTCGTTGTCGGCGTTGTCCGGGACCGTGTCGGGATCCCCGAGGGGTGCGACGGGATCGTATCTGCGGAGATCGCACAGTGAAAGAAAGGAGTGATTTACCCGAATGGGACTGTTTACACGGATAAGACGACTGTTGCGGGGACTGTTTTCCCCGGAAGAGGTCTGTTACGTCAACGGCGCGGACGTTCTGCCGCCTCCGCTTTCGGGCGAAGAGGAACGGGAGGCGATCCTGCTCTCCAAAACCGACGGCGCGATGCGTGCGCGTTTCATCGAGCACAATCTGCGTCTGGTGGTCTTTATTGCCAAGAAGTTTGACGGGACGGGCGTCGGGATCGAGGATCTGATTTCGATCGGGACTATGGGTTTGATGAAGGCGATTTCGACCTTCTCCCCCGAGAAGAATATCAAACTCGCGACCTACGCCTCGCGCTGCATCGAGAACGAGATCCTGATGTTCCTGCGCAAGACGGCGGGGCGGAAACGGGAGGTCAGTTTCGACGAGCCGCTGAACGTCGACTG
>CAMZBE010000088.1 GCA_947304475.1 uncultured Clostridia bacterium | reverse complement strand
AGACGTTACGTTTGTACCTTCTTACCTTGATTTCGGTACGTTTGTACGCTCTTTTACAAAAAGCGTTCCTGCACCCCGTGTGCGGGAACGCTTTTTTGATTGAGAGAGCGCAAGTCGGACCAGCCGAGTTCGCGCCAACGGCGCGTCGAATCCGGTTGCCTGTCGCCCTTGGTCGCGAATCCAGCCCCTTGGTTTGGTTTCTTTTCCGTTTTTCCTTCCCTCAACAAAGAAAGCCCCGCTGTCACGGGACTTCCTTTTTTATTTCACTTATTCTCTCCCGCGATCGCCGTCCAGTCGACCGGCGCGACGCCGTGCGCCTTGAGAAAATCGTTCGCGCGGGAGAAATGGCGGCAGCCGAAAAAGCCGTTGTACGCCGAGAGCGGGCTCGGGTGTGCCGCCTCGAGGATCAGGTGGCGGGGGTTCGTGATCAGCGCCTTTTTCGAGCGGGCGTTCGATCCCCAGAGCAGAAAAACGATCGGGTGATCCGCGCCGTTCAGCGCGCGGATGATCGCGTCGGTCAGGATCTCCCACCCGTGTCCCTTGTGGCTCTGCGGCTGCCCCTCCCGGACCGTTAAAGTCGTGTTCAGGAGCAAAACCCCCTCTTTTGCCCAGGGCGTCAGGTCACCTGTCGGCGGTTCGGGCATACCGATATCGCTCTGCAATTCCCGGAAGATATTCTTGAGCGACGGGGGCGGTTCGACGCCGGGGCGCACCGAAAAGCAAAGTCCGTGCGCCTGCCCCGCGCCGTGATAGGGATCCTGCCCGAGGATCACGCACTTCACGTTCGCAAACGGCGTGGTCTTCAGGGCGTTGAATATGTCGTACATTCCCGGATAGATCCGGCGCGTGCGGTATTCCTCTTTCAGGAACGCGCGCAATTCGAGATAGTAGGGGGACGAAAACTCGGATGCGAGGATCCCGTCCCAGTCGTTGCCGATATTGACCATATTCCGCTCTCCTTTTCTTCATTGTAACACGGAGAGCGCGAAATTGCAACCGCTTACGCGAAACTCGTTTCGATCACGCGCGGGCAGACGGCGGGAGAGTAGCGCCAGACGTCGATATGAAAAACGCGCTTGGGATCGGTGAAATACCGGGGCGGACGCCGCCATACCGCGTCCCCCCGCGTCGCCGGCTCGACCGAGCCATGCCCCGCGTCGATGATGATCAGTTTTACCTTCATCTTTTCGGGAATGATGCTCTTGACGTAGACCGCGACCGTGCGATCGACGGCGACGCCCTCCTTGGGTTCGGCAAGTCCCGCGAGGTTGGGCGTCAGTTCGACGAACACGCCGTAACTTTCAATGCTCCGGACGATCCCGGTAACCGTCTCGCCGGGGGTGAAGAGCGCGGCGTTCTCTTCCCACGTGCCGTAAAGTTCGCGCTGAGAAACGAAAATCCGCCCCTCCCGGTCGATACTCTTCACCACGACCGGGATCCGGTCGCCGGGAGAAAAGCGGACGCGCGGGTGCGAGATCCGCGAGACCGAGATCGAGTCGATTGAGAGCAGCGAAACGATCCCGCACCCGACGTCGGCAAACGCCCCGAAACATTCAAGGTGCGTGACGGCGGCGGGGATCACGTCGCCCTGCGTGAGCGTGGAGACGTACTCCCGATAGCATTCCTCCTGCGCCAGTCGCCGCGACAGAACCGCGACCGGCGCTCCGTCGTCGCCTTTACGAAAGCCCGCGATCTGAAAGCAGACCGGCTTCCCCACCCGCGTCAGAATCGCGATATCCTTGACCGGCTCTCCCGCGGACGTTCGGACGACCTCTTCCCGCGGCATGATCCCGCGGATGCCGCCGAGATCGAAATGCAGGTTGAGATCGCCGTCCGAGAGCAGGGCAAACGCCTCGAGAATCAGGCGCCGTTCGTACGCCTTTTCCAGCCCGCGCAGCGACGACGTGTATTCCCTGTTCTCGTACTCCCGGATCAGTTCGCCTTCCGGCAAATAACGGTTGTTCATATCGCACCTCTTTTTCTTTCCTCGCTTTTTCGGGTTGCCCCGTTCGGGTAAATCCTATGCGGCGACGGGGTGTGATAGACCAGCCGGACTCCGGACCGACGCAACGGGAAATCAATTTCCTTTTCTTTTTTCGGTTCCCGGATAAACAAAAAAGCGTGCCGCAGCACGCTTTTTCTGTTTGCGTAAGAAAGCGCTCACTCGATCTCCTTGAACGAACACTCGCAGTACGGACACAAAAACTCTTTTGTCCCCTTTTCAAAGGACAGTTGTCTCGAGCACCGGGGGCATTCCACGTCAACGTATTCGAGCGGTTCGGGCTCCGGCTCTTTTTCGATCTTTTTCGCCGCTTCGTTGTTGTTCTTTTTTTCGTTTTCCCGTTTCAGGATCTCGAATTTCTTTTTGCTTTTTTTGACGGTCGTCTCGCTCTCGGTCTCGTCCCGACGAACGTTTTCCGCAATTTCGCACGTTTTGTCGATCAGTTCTCCGTAACCGTACAACAGCAGGTGTACGATCCACACGACGACCGGCCCCAAAAACATGATCAGATAGGTCCAAACCTCGTCCCCATCGAAATCGATCGTCAGGACCAGTCCGGTAATGAATGCGCCGATCGACTGAAGAATACACGAAATGATCGCCAGACCTTTAATCATTTTACCGCTATCCCAAAACACTTTTCTTATCTCCCAAATGCGTTTTCGTACCGGGATTGCGTTTTTGACGCTCCCGGTCGTCAGCATTATACCATTTTTCGACAATTCTGTCAACCGACGTTCGTTTGCTTCATTTTCGGTGTCGTTTAACCGGTTCTGAACGTCCTGTCAAATTGAACAAAAAACGGCGGCGGATTTGGGAAATGTGACGAATTGCGTTTTTCCGCACCGTTTCGGATTGCAAAAACTAACCGTTTAAGATATAATCATATAGGAAAGTAACGAAAAGGTTGCCTTTCTTTCAAAATCAAAAATCGGGAGAAACGCCATGAAAAAGCAACTCGTGTCCCTGCTCCTGCTCCTGTGCATGATCCTTGCGGTCTTCTCCTTCGCGTCCTGCAAAAAGGGCGGAGAGACGGACGCGCCCGCGACGGCAGAACCCGCCTCGTCGGCGGAAGCAACGACCGACGCAGCGACGGCAGCCACCACCGACAAGTGGAACGTCCTTGCACCGAAGGTCAAGATGATCACGGAAAAAGAGCGGAATCTGAGATTTGAGTTAAGTAATCATACGACGGCGGAAAAGTCGTCGAAGAACGACGTCTACCTGAAGGGGCCGGACTCGGTCGTGGACGGCAAGACGCCCAAGATCCAGCAGATGGTCTACGAGCGCAACAAAACGGCAAACGACCTGCTCGGTACCAAGATCGACTATACCTTCTGGGACGGCGGCATGGGCTCGCTCGCAGAGAGAATGGACACGGTTATCAAAGGGAAGGATCCCGACGCGCCCGACCTTTTCGTCAATATGCTGTTTGAACTGAACCGCGAACTGCCGAACTCCGGCTTCAAGGACGTGCGTTCGATCCCGAACTCGTTCTTCGACTTTACGACCGAGGGCTGGCTGACCGAGTGGATGAACAACCTGTCGTTCACGGGCGACCGTGCGTACGTTTTGGGCAGCGACTACTTCCTCGACGTTTTCCGCGCCGTTCCGGTACTGCCCTTCAATATGGATCTGATGAACGAGAATTCCGCCGCACTTGCTCCCGCGATCATACAGGACGGCGAAACGCTCGGCGCAGGCGAGGATCTCACGGCGCGCTTCTTCGACCTCGTTGAGCAGGGTGGCTGGACCTGGGACGTCCTCGGAAAACTCTGCGAGGCGATCTGGGAAGACAAGGACGGAAGCGGTTCCGATTCGATCTACGATCAACTCGGCATCATCACCGACGAATTCGGCGAGGGCGGTCAGTGCGCGTGCAGTTTCATCTTCTCCTGCGGCGAAGAGTTGACCGTGGCGTATCCGGTCGAGGATGAAAACAGCGATTATAACGGCAAACAGTGGCTCAAATACGCCGATACGTCGGAGGGACTCAACCACATTTTCGACGCGGTGAAATCCGTGATCGACGGTCCCGGCTCGCTTTCGACCAACTACACCCACGCCGGCAATACGCCGGAGGCACCCGGCATCGCGTATCACCAGATCAAGTTCGCCAACGGCGATCTGCTGTTTGCGGGCGCGCAACTGCTCGGCGCGCTCGAGGACGAGGTGTTCCAGAACATGGTCGACCTTTATTCGGTCGTTCCCTGCCCCAAGACCGACTCCTCGAAATCGTACAACTCGATCATTTACAGTACCGGCGACGCCGGCGCGATCAACGTCAACGTCCGTCCCGTCAAGGCAAAGGCGCTGACGGCGTACCTGCAGTACTGCACCGAACACTCGCCCGCGATCCGCGAGCAATTCCTGCAGATCGTGATGAAGTTCAAAGTCACGACCTACGACCAGGGCACCGACCGGATGCTCGACATCATCTACGACGGCATCCTCTACGGACGCGACAAGACGGTCGACGACCTGAACAGTGATCCGCGCTGGCACCGGCTGATGATGTCGGAAAAGTTCGTCGCCGGATCCGATTATATCTCGAAGCAGTACGCGGCGTTCCGTACGAGCAAGCAGAAACTGCTCGACGACGTGATGAAAACCTGGTACACGCTTCCCAAAACCGAAAACTGAAAAAACGGGCGGCGGTCGTTTCGACCGCCGCTTCTTTTGCCGGAACCGCCCCGCGCGCCGTTCCGGACGCGTATGAAATACGCGGTATAAGAGAAAAAGTGAAAAAAAACGGTATTAGACCTTGTAAATTGTTTTCCTTTGTTGTATAATGATTTGGAATATGCCAAACGGAACGAAAAAGAGAGGTTGCCCCATGATTTCTGAAATGCTGAATCGCCTGAACGAGTCCGATCCCGAGATCGGCGCCGCCATCAAAGCCGAGTTTGACCGGCAGAGAAACGGGATTGAGTTGATCGCGTCGGAAAACTTCGTTTCCGAACCCGTTCTGCTCGCCGCCGGAACCATCCTCACCAACAAGTACGCCGAGGGTTATCCCGCACACCGGTACTACGGCGGGTGCGAGAAGGTCGACGTCGTGGAAAACCTCGCGATCGAGCGGGCGAAGAAACTCTTCGGGTGCAATTTCGCAAACGTCCAGCCGCACAGCGGTTCGCAGGCGAACACCGCCGTTTACGTCGCGCTGCTCAACACCGGCGACACCGTCCTCGGTATGTCGCTCTCGGACGGCGGGCACCTGACGCACGGCAGCCCGGTCAACCTCTCGGGTAAATACTACAACTTCGTTCCCTACGGCGTGAGCGCCGAAACGCACCGGATCGACTACGATTACGTTGAAAAACTGGCGAAGGAAAAACAGCCGAAACTGATCGTGGCGGGCGCGTCCGCCTATCCCCGCGTCATCGACTTCAAGCGGCTCGCCGAGATCGCGCACGGCGTCGGCGCCTACCTGATGGTCGATATGGCGCACATCGCGGGGCTGGTCGCCGCCGGTTTGCATCCCTCTCCCCTGCCCTACGCCGACGTCGTGACCACCACGACGCACAAGACGCTACGCGGTCCGCGCGGGGGCTTGATTCTCACCAACAACGAGGAGATCGCGAAGAAGATCAACAAAGCGATCTTCCCCGGCATCCAGGGCGGTCCCCTGCTCCATATCATCGCGGCGAAGGCCGTCTGCTTCGGCGAGGCTCTGAAACCCTCGTTCACGACCTATCAGAAGCAGATCGTCGCGAACGCCAAAACCCTTGCCGAACAATTTTTGAAAGAGGGCTTTGAGTTGGTCTCGGGCGGCACGGACAACCATCTGATGCTGCTGGATCTCCGTCCCTACGGGATCACCGGGCGCGAACTTGAGGTCCGGCTCGACGAGGTGCACATCACCGTCAACAAGAACGCGATCCCGAACGATCCCGAGAAGCCCACCGTTACCAGCGGGATCCGCGTCGGTACCCCCGCCGTCACCTCTCGCGGCATGAAGGAAGAGGAAATGAAGAAGATCGGGCATCTGATCGCCCTGACCGCATCCGACTTCGAGAAGAACGCAGACGTCGTCCGCGCGGAAGTCGCGGACCTCTGCCGCCGTTTCCCGCTCTATGCGGAACTCTGACGCCGCGGCTCTGGTCGCGCTGCTCACCGAGCAGAACCTGACCGTCTCGACGGCGGAGTCCTGCACCGGGGGGCTGATCGCCGCCTCGATCGTCGACGTACCGGGCGCGAGCGCCGTCTTTCCGGGCGGAGCCGTCACCTACGCGCCGTCGGTCA
>CAMZBE010000087.1 GCA_947304475.1 uncultured Clostridia bacterium | reverse complement strand
GCGACCGTCGCCCATGCTCCGTTGGCGAACACTTCCGTCAGGTCTTTTTTCCCCGTTTTGCGCACGACCGAAGAAAGATCGTTTTTCAACAGTTTTCCGACCACCGAGACGGTCAGCATGACGAGATAACATCCGACGACGAACAGAAACGCGGAAAGACCGCCGAACGTGTAAAATAGGCATCCGATCGCAGCAGCCAGAAGCGAACCGTAATAATCGATCACGCGTAAGAAAAACGCCACGGCAAAGACGCCTTCAAAGACGAGAAGAGAGAACGAGAACGCGGGGAAATGCAAAAGGCAGATCGCCGCTCCGAAGAGCGAAAACGGGATCACGATATTGTCCAGTCCGAGGTCAACGAGTTCCACGGTCGCCGCGAGCAGGGACAAAAGAAGCACGTCCGGAACCGAGAGGATCCGCCCGGAGACGAGATTGTTGAGCAGCGTCGCTCCCGCCGTCGCCGCGAAACAGGCGAAAAATCCGATATAGGTTTTGTTTTTGTATATCCGCGGTCCTTTGAAGGTATAGCCGATCAGTGTGGCAAATCCGTCGCCGAGCGCCAGTCCGATGAACGCCACGTTGAAGAATGGGGCGTACTCCGGGAAGAAGAAGCAAACCGTTGCGAGCGCCGTCAGCGAAAGCGCGTAATAGAAAATGCCCGGGTAACTCTTTTCCCGTTTATCGATGGTTTTGAATTGTTTCCCGAAATACAGATACAAGGTCGCAACGCTGAAGACGGCGCAAATGACGACGAAATGAATACTGCCGGCGCCGAGAAAGACGTTCCCGACGGGGAGAACGGCGAACGCGCCGATATGCAGAACTTTTCTGCAGTATTCTTCGGCAATCCGTCCGGACAATACCTTCTCACTGAACAGGATCAGTCCCACGACGAACGCGAGGATCAGAGCATATCCCAGAACAACCATTTCGTTTCCTTTCGAGGTCTTATTGCGCGGGTGTTCGTTCAAAAGACGTTGCGCCCAAACGGTTCCGCCCGGACGGATCGCAGGAACGCCGATAACGGAACGTAGACATATTATAACATAATTCTTCGTTTATTGCAATTTGCAGAGCGACTTTTTCAGACCGTCGCGCCGCTTTTTTGACAGGAGACGGTTGGCGCGGCGCAACCGTTGTTTCCGAAAAACGCCCCCCGAGAAGTTCGGGGGGCGTTTTTGCTATGGAACACTATGATTATTTTGCATTCTTCACGGTATCGTAAGGTGTGAACGAATCAGCCGCCGCGTCAACCGTCAGTTTGTAGGAGAAATTGTAATCGGCGAGATCGGTTGCGGTGAAGTCTCTGGAACCTGTAAACGCCGTTCGGAATTCACCGTCTCCCTCGGCTTCGATCGACGAGAGAACGCCGTCTTTGATTTCGACGGTTAACTCGATTTCGTCAGGTGCGACGGAAGAAGCAACGTAGTTTCCGAAAACGATCGGATCGACCGTCGCTTTCCCGAGCGGATCAAGATCCAACTGCGTGTTGAGATAGTCGAGAATTTTGGTCACTTCGTTTTTCGGAACGCCGATCGAGTAGGTGGTGGTCGATCCTTTGGTCACCTTCTGGATAAACGAGTAGTTCTCGATCTGTGCGAACAGATCAAACAGATAATAGGAGTCGGTGCGATTAGCCGTGTAGGGAGTGATCTGCGTCGTGGCGTCCGCAAGTACCTTCTTTTCAATGTTCCAGACTTCACCGGTGGAAAGACGCGTGCGTTTGATATGGACGTCGGCGATTCCACCCGCTTTATACAGGTCGGCGTTCTTATAGTCGCTGTCGATTTCGATATCGTTATGGAAATAAACCGTTCCGTCGGTCACTTTGCGTTTTGCGGAACCCTGGAACGTGGAGTTGATCTCGTTCTTCGAGGGAAAATCAACGCCGGTTTTGACGGTGAAACCGTATCCCGACGCGGTTTTCGCCGAGAAGGCGTTGAGATATCCGGCGATCTCCGCTTTCGTAGCGGCGATTTCGGACGGAGAAAGTGAAAGCCCGACGAACGCCCGCGGCGTGATGGTTTGCGCCTGCCCGACGTTCTTGAAGGTCAGAGTATAGGTCAGCGAAAACGTGATCGAGGAGACTGAAACGTTCATTTCGTAACGATAAGACTGCACTTTCCCGTCCGAGAAAGTGACGTACATACCGGTATTAACGCTATTTTCGGGAACGGAACCGAGTGCTCTCTTAACGATCGAGTTGTTAAGTGCTTTGCTTGCGATCGAAATGCCCGACGAAGCGTTGAAAGACGTTTTCAGTTTGTATTCGTTCGCATTGGCGGTCTTCTCGACGGATTTCAACTGGGTGTCGTCGTATTCAAACAGCGCCTTTGCAAACGAAGACGAGTCGAACTTATAATTTGCGTCGACCTCTTCAAACTCGTAGCCGGTCATCTTTTCGTTTTCGTTGAAAGAGATCTTCTGCAACAGATTGCCGCGCTTGATCTGGTAGCCGGTCCCGTCGTAGAAGAGCAGCCCCGAGTTGGTGTGTACGTCGTAGAACGACACTTCACCCGATGAGGAATACTTCGCGTTGCCGTCGGTTTGTCCGGATGCCGAGATGTTCCCGTTATACGTCGCACTTACGGTGAGCGTATAATCGTACTCATAACCGGGGACGGTGCTTCCGATCGTTTTTTCACGCGCGGCTGCAAACGCCGTTTTGAAATCGTAGAACTTGGCGTAAAGCGTGGTGTTTTCGTTGACCGTAATGGGGAACTGTACGGGAGTGGTGAAGTCGGCGTCCGCATACCAACCGCCGAAGATGTAGTTGCTCTTTTGAGGATCCGCCGGACGGTTGAGAGTGGATCCTTTTTTCACGGTTTGGTTCGACATTCCCGCATCCTGAAAAGTAACGGTGCAGGAGTCTTCGTCGACGGTTTCCGTGTTTCCCCCGCCGCAGGAGACGAGCAGCAGGACCAGAACGAGGAGCAACGAGAGCAGGACGAACGTTTTTTTCATGGGGATCCTTCCTTTCATTTTGCAGATAACGGTTTTATTATTTGTTCTTGCTGATAAAGGCGTCGGCTTCGGCGATCTTGGTTTGACAATCCTTGATCGTCTTCGCGTTCTGCACGAAGTCATAGATCACGGCGAAGGGAGCGAACAGGAAGCCGACCGCGGTGCCGAATAGGAACGCGGCGACGGCAAAGAGCGCGCCGATGATCCAGAACAGTATTTTCACGGCGATCAGCCAGGCGATACCGTCAAGATCGAGTTCAAAGATGACGCCGGGCGCGTGGAACGACCACGAGATCATGTTCTGCCACATATCCCCGACGAAACTCTCGTCGATAAAGACGCAGCAAGTCAGGCAAAAGGTGCAGAAGGCGAGCAGAATCGCCCAGAAGTGAACCGGAGTGAATACGCCGAGTCCGACGCCGACGATCACGGCGAAGGCGATGCCCCAACCGATCGCACGCTTCTTGTCCTTTTTGGCTTCTGCCATTTCAATTTCTGCGTGCTTCTTTTTGCGTTTTTGGTCGCACTTCGTGCAGATCACGTAGGGGATATGCGTTTTCCCGTGAAGACGCGTCCCTCTGACGATATCCTTTCCCTCGTAGAGCGGCTTGTTGCAGTCTTCGCAGACCGCGAGCACGGGTTTCTGCGGGACTTCAACGTACGTAACGGTGGGCTGCGGCGCGGGCGCCGGTTCGGGCGCGGGTTCGGGGGCGGGCGCTTCGGGTTTCTCTTCGTCGGCTGCGTCGATCAGTTGCGCGACGGGGACGCCGTAGAGTTCCGCCAGGCGCTTGAGCGAGATCAGGTCGGGCTGCGCAAGATCGTTCTCCCATTTGGAGACCGCCTGCGGGCTGACGTTCAGAGCGTCGCCCACCTGTTGCTGCGTCATGTTCGCCAGTTTGCGTTTGGAAGCGAGAAGGTTGCCGAGTGTCATGTTCGTTCTCTCCTGTTCAGTTTTTTCAATTCCATCATACCACAACCGGGCGAAAAATCAATCAACGAAAGGTGGAATTCCGCAACCGTTGGTTGTGTTTGTCTTTTCTCGCTTATATAAGAACATTATAAACCAGAAATAGAATTATGTCAAGAAATGAAAAGTCCGCTCCCGCGGCGTCGGAAAAATGCGGCGCTCCGAGTTCGGAGCGCCGTTTATGGAGTTCAGTTCTTCTTCCCGAGCAGGATCGAGATGCCCTCGTCCTCGATCTCGACGGTGGAGAGGGGGGACGCGACTGCGCCGATCTCGGCGAGGGTTTCGCCGCAGATGAAGGCGGTCCACTTTTCGGGCAGTTTGCCGTTCGCAACCTGCAGAACGATCCGGTCGGTGATCGCCAGTCCCGCGCTCTTGCGCGCATCCTGGACGTTGCGCACGATCTCGCGCGCCAGACCTTCCTCGCGGAGATCCTCGTCGATCGTCAGATCGAGCGAGACCACCATGCCGGCTTCGCTCGCGATGAACGCGCCGTCCTTCGCGGTGTACTTGACCAGAATGATCTTCGCGTCCATCTCGGTTTCGCCCCCGTCGAGTCTGACGGTCACGGTGTCGCCGTGGAGCGCGAAAGCGCCGGTCTTGACCGCCTTGATGACGGCGGGCAGTTTGTCGGGGCAGAGGGCGCGGATCTCGTTGAAGTTGGGATCGTACCCGACCGACGCGATATCGTCCACGCGGTCGATGAAGAGCACTTCCTTGACGTTCATCTCTTCGGCGATCACGTCGGCAAACGGCTTGATCGCCTCGGTCTTCGCGGGATCGGAGAGCGCGACCTTCAGGGTGCGGAGCGGCTGCCGGTTCTTGATCCGGTTCTTCTGCCGCACGCCGCGCGCAAGGGTGATCAGCCGCTGCACGAGGTCGACCTTCTCGACCAGTTCGTCGTCGCGGTAGGTCTCGGGGATATTCGGCCAGGCGGCGAGATGCACCGACTCGTTGCCGGTCAGGATGCGATAGATCTTCTCCGAGACGATCGGGGCGACCGGCGCGAGCAGTTTGGTCAGGTTGACCAGCACGTAGTACAGCGTGTCGTACGCCTCCGCCTTATCGTTCGAGTAGCCCGACGCCCAGAACCGCTTGCGCGAGCGGCGGATGTACCAGTTGGTCAATCCGTCGACAAGCGAGGCGATCGCGTCGACGTAGCGGTTGACGCGGTAGGCGTTCATGTTTTCGGTGATGGTCTTCTCGGTCTTCTCGAGTTTTGCGAGGATCCAGCGGTCGAGTTGGTTGTCGCTCTCGGGGAGTCCTGCCTTCGGCTCGAAGCCGTCGATGTTGGCGTAGGAAATGAAGAAGTTGCAGGCGTTCCAGAAGGGAAGCACGATCTGCTGATACGCGTCGAGGATCCCGGCTTCGTCGAAGAGCAGGTCGCCGATCAGCATGGCGTTGGTCTGGTACAGATAGAGCCGGAAGGCGTCGGTGCCGAACTTCTTCATCAGTTCCATCGGATCGGTGTAGTTCTTCGAGGATTTCGAGAGTTTCTTGCCGTCCTTGGCGAGGATCGTGCCGTGCACGACGCCGTTCTTGAACGCCGGACGGTCGAAGAGCGCCGTCGAGAGGACGTGCAGATAGTAGAACCAGCACCGGATCTGCCCGGTGTATTCGACCACGAAATCAGAGGGGAAGTGGTTCTCGAACCACTCCTTGTTCTCAAACGGATAGTGCTTGGACGCGAAGGGCACGCTTCCGCTCTCGAACCAGCAGTCGAGCACCTCGGGCACGCGCGTCATCTTCGCGCCGCAGTCGGGGCAGGAGAATTGGATCTTGTCGAGGTACTGCCGGTGCAGGTCGTCGGGGCGCACGCCCGAGAGTTTCTCGATCTCGTCGATCGAGCCGACGACGACCTTTTTTCCGCAGTCGGGGCAGGTCCAGATCGGGATCGGAGTGCTCCAGTAGCGGTTGCGCGAGATGTTCCAGTCGCGGGCGCCCGCGAGCCAGTTGCCGAAGCGGCCGTGCTTGACCGTCTCGGGCATCCAGTTGACGCGCTCGTTGAAGTCGATCAGTTTGTCCTTGATCTTGCCGATATTGAAGTAGTAGGCGTCCATCGCCTTGTAGATCAGGGGGCGTTTGCAGCGCCAGCAATGCGGGTAGTTGTGGACGATCGAGCCGTCGGCGACGGCGATCCCTCTGTCGTAGAGCCAGCGGATCACCACGGGGTTCATCTCGATCACGTTCTTCTCTTCCTGCAGGGGGTAGAAGTCGGTGATCTCGGGGGTGAAGCGCCCCTTCGCGTCGACCGGGTTGACCAGCGGAATGCCGTTGTTCTTGCAGGTCCAGTAGTCGTCCTCACCGAAGGCAGGAGCGGTAT
>CAMZBE010000086.1 GCA_947304475.1 uncultured Clostridia bacterium | reverse complement strand
GAAGAACTCTGCGACACCTGCAAGACGCGTCTGGAAAAGAACCCGCTCCGCCTGCTCGACTGCAAGAGCCCGATCTGCAGTGCGATCGCCAGGGGAGCGCCCAAAACCGTCGACTACCTCTGCCCCGACTGCAAGGCGCACTTCGATACCCTGAAGCGCCTGCTCGACGGTATGGGAATCCAATACGTGGTCGATCCCGCGATCGTGCGCGGTCTCGACTACTACACCCGCACCGTCTTCGAATTCATCGCCGACGGCATCGGCGCGCAGAGCACGGTCTGCGGCGGCGGTCGGTACGACGGACTGGTCGAGGAACTCGGCGGCGCGCCGATGCCCGCGATCGGATTCGCGATGGGCATTACCCGCGTGATCCTCGCCATGCGCGCGCAAGGACTCCCCGAACCGGCGCCCGCCTCTCCCCGGCTCTATATCGCCGCTCTCGGCGAAGAGGCGTCGGTCGCCGCGTCGGTCATTACCGAACGGCTGCGTCGCACCGGCGTGTTCGTCGAATGTGACCTCGTGGGCAGAAGTCTGAAAGCGCAGATGAAGTACGCGAACAAGATCGGCGCCGACTACACCCTGATCCTCGGCGACAACGAACTCGCCGCCGGCCGCGCCAATCTGCGCGACATGAAGAACAGCACGCAGACCGAGGTCGAACTCGACACGTTCACGCTTCCGTAAGGCGGTTGCGGCTTCTCTTCCCAGCCCCGGTTCCCGTCCGCGTTCCGGCCTGCACGGCGCGGATCGCCCCGGCTGGGATTTTTGATCGGAAATCCCCCCCGAAATCGTCCCTTTTTTCTCCCCTTATCGCAAGGTTTGCGAAGCCCGCCTTTTTGAAATCAACCGTTAAAATTTTGACGAACGCCGCCGACGAAATCTGTCGGAACGCCGTTTGCGGAAGAATTGTGCAACCTTGACAAAATTCCGGCTTCCCCGAGTTTTCCACATTCCGACCGGTGGACAGAGTGCGCAACCACCCCCGATTTTGCTCAAAATCAGTCCTGACGGCGAAAATCGACGCTTTCATCGCGAAAGTTATCCACATTTTCCACAGTTTCGCCGGTGGGAAACTTTTTTCTTCAAAACTTCAAATTCTCCGTTTTGACTGCTTGACAAGGAAAGCGGTCGCAAACGTCGCTTTCCCCGCTTCCGTGCTCCACTTTGCCGCGTTTCGCAAATTTTACGAACTCGGTTGACGGGGTTCGGAAAGGACGCGTTTTTCTCTCTCTCCGGCGCGACACCGAAGCCCAAAACCATCGTATAAGGAGGATCGGGATGTACCTGATCGTAGCCGAAAAACCGAGTCTTGCCCGGAACATCGCCTCCGCCGTCGGAAACTCCGTCCGGCGGAACGGGTATCTCGAGTGTCCGGGGTATCTCGTGACCTGGGCGTTCGGGCATCTGTTCTCTCTGGTCGATATCGAGGACTATCAGGGCGGGCTTCCCGCGTCGGGCAAGGCGCGCTGGACGCTCGACACCCTGCCCTGCATCCCGACCGAGTTCCGGTTTGAACTCCGCCGGGGCGAGAACCGGAAGGTCGATCCCGGGATCCGGCAGCAGTTCGACGTCATCACGTCGCTCGTCAACCGCCCCGACGTCGAGGCGATCGTCAACGCGGGCGACGCCGACCGGGAAGGCGAGATCATCGTCCGCACCTGCGTCCGTTTCGCGCTCCGCTCGCCCAAGCCCATGAAGCGGCTCTGGCTCCCCGACCAGACACCCGAGACCGTCCGTTCCGCCCTCGCGTCTCTGGAAGACGACGACAAGTACGACGACCTTGCGAACGAGGGCTACGCCCGCACCTACATCGACTGGCTCTACGGCACCAACCTGACGCGCTACGCCACCCTGAAGAGCGGCAAATTCCTGCGCGTCGGGCGGGTGATCGTCCCCATCGTGCGCGCCATCTACGACCGCGACGCGGAGATACGGAACTTCGTTCCGAAGAAGTATTTTTCGGTGCGCTCGGCGGCGAAGACCGGGGGTGAGATCGTCGAGTTGATCTCGAAGAACCGCTACGAAGCCGATCAGGCGGACGAGGCGCGCGCCTACTGCGACCGTCTCAACGCCGAAACCGCGGTCGTCACCGACAAATCCAGCAAAACCGACCGGCTCTTCCCCGCGAAACTCTTTTCGCTCTCGACGTTGCAGAACCTGCTCGGGAAAAAGTATAAGATGTCGATGAACGACAGTCTGGCGACCGTGCAGAAACTCTACGAGGAAGGGTACCTGACCTACCCGCGTACCAACTCGGAATACCTGTCCAAAAACGAGTGCGACAAGGTGCGCCAGATCCTGTCCGGGATCTCGAAACTCGGTTATCCCGTCGCGTTCAGGCAGTCGAAGGCAATCTTCGACGACAGCAAGATCGAGTCCCACTCGGCGATCACCCCGACCTACAAGATCCCCGAAAAAGGCAAACTCTCGGAGCGCGAAAACCAGGTCTACGCGACGGTTTTCCGCCGCTTCGTCGCGAACTTCTGTTCGGAAGAATGTAAGGTCGAAAAATCCGAGATCACGGTCAAGGTCGGCGATGTCGAGACCTTCACGCTGAAAGGGACCGTGCTGGTCGAACCGGGTTGGACCAAATACGACGACTACACGCGCCGCGATAAGATCTTACCGAACCTCTCGGTCGGCGACACGGTGAACGTCCGGTTCGCCCCCGAGGAGAAGGAGACCACCCCGCCCAAGCACTACACCATCGAGACGCTCAACCAGTTTCTGAAGAACCCCTTCCGCGAGGAACGCGAGCGTGCGGCGGAGGACGGCGTGCCCGAAGACGATGCGGAGGAGTACCGCGCGATCTTCCTGGGGCTGGAACTCGGCACCGAAGCCACCCGCACCGGGATCATCGAGAACGCCAAGCGCAGCCGGTATATCGCCCTGAAAAAGGACGTCTATACGATCCTGCCCGACGGCGAGTATCTGGTGCAGGCGCTTGACCGCATGAAGATCGATATGAACAAGTACAAGACCGCCGAGATGGGCAAGGCGCTGAAGGCGGTCTACCGCCGGGAGATGACCGTCTCCGAGAGCGTATCGCTCGCCGCCCGTGAGATCGGGGAGATCTTCGCGCAGAAGGACGCGATCCCGGGACAACTGCCCGGGGACTCGGGGCAGACCGGAACCCTCGGCGAGATCGTCGGGGATTGCCCGCTCTGCGGTCAGCACGTCGTGCGCGGTCGCTTCCGCTACGGGTGTATGGGATTTAAGAACGGGTGCAAGTTCACTATCCCCGTCAACCTCTGCCGCCGCGACATCCCGCTCGCCGCCGCCCGCGACCTGCTGACGACCGGCAAAACCAAAAAGATCGACGGCTTCGTCTCACGCTCGGGACGCACCTTCGCGTCGGAACTCGTCCTGCGCGACGGCAACGTCGAGTTCGCCTTCTCCGCCGGCAAGGACGATAAAAAGAAACCCGCAGCGAAGCGGAAAACGACGAAGAAGACGGAGAAGAAGTAACGCCCGCGGGGAGAAAGAATACGTCCGCTTTCTTGAAAGAAAGCGGAGCAAAGAACTTCATTACGGGAATGAAATCAGCGCCCCGAAGATCTGCGGATCTTCGGGGCGCGGTTCTATAGACGATACTATGTAGGTTCTATTCTCATATTGCGGGACGTCGTAAACGCCGTCCCCTACCGCTGGCGGGAAAGAAAAAACAATCTCTGTCTGTTGCGCCAGCCTCTCCCGTGGTAGGGGACGGCGTCCTCGACGTCCCGTGCTTTCCCTTTCGGTAAACCAAAACGCGGACCGCGCCGAACGGCGCGGTCCGCTCATAACCGATTGCCGGGGGCGCGCCCCCGGCAATCTCATAACCGCTCCAAAGGAGCGTCATAACGTTTCGCCGCAGCGAAACTCACAACTCGTCGAAGTTTACGACGACGCTTGCGTACAGCGGCAGCGTCAGGGTATGTTCCCCCGTACCGCTTCCGAAGGTCTCGGTCGACGTTTCGGTAAGGTCGTGTTCGTTGTCGAGCGTCCGCACCGTCACGCGCACGGGCTTGTCGGAAAGCCCGTCCCAAGTGATCTTGACCGTCTCGGGCGCAAATCCCTTCCCGTCGATCGAGGTGATCTCGTTGCGGTAATTGGTCAGGAGCAGCGCGCCGTGCTTGCCGTCCGCGCTCTTCGCCGCCAGGGCGTAGATCCCCTCGCCTTCCGCTTCCGTTTTGACCTCGGTGCCGAGTTCGGCGAGGTCGGAGAAGGCGTAGAACGCGTAATACGGTTTCAGGGGCTCGTAGGAGATCCGGTCGAACAGACCGTTGAACTCGGTGCAGGTGTGCCGCGCGTCGTAGTACATCAGGTGGTCGAGCGGCGAGTTCTGGCAGACGATCATGACCGCGATATTGAACGCCGCGCCCTTCAGCGCGTGGATCGTCCGATACGAATGGAGCAGTGTCTCGCGCGGCTCCCAACCGAGCAGGTAGTTCCACTCGTTCAGGATCAGTTCGGCGTCGCCGTAGTCCGCCTCGACCATATGTTCCTTCGCGATCTCAATGTCCCGCGTGAACTGCTCTGTCGTGCTGGCGTAGCGGTGGAACGAGAAAAAGTCCATCGGCGGCTTCTTCTCTTTCAGGTACGGGATAAACTCTTTCCACCACTCGACGCGCTTGATATGCGTCAGCGCAGGTCCGCCGACCTTGATATTCGGGAAGCATTTCTTCAGGTGCCGGATCGCGATATCGAACAGTTCGATATACTCGCCGATGGTGCCGGTCCAGCACTGGTGTCCGAGCAGGTCGGGCTCGTTCCAGATCTCCCAGTACTCGATCCCGCGGTGGAATCCGTCCGCCCAGCCCTCGTTCTCGTGCCGTATGATATGCTCGCAGATCCGCGCCCACTTATGAAAGTCCTTCGGCGGGATCGAACCGTAGCGTTTGATCTCGTGCTCGATCGTGGTGCCGAGCCGGTAGAAGATCTTGGTCCCGACCTTCTCGATACTGTCGAGGTACACGTCGGTCAGGGTAAAGTCGTAGGACGCCGGATCGTTCTCGTCGGCGTCGAAGTTCGGAAAGATCTCGTGCACGTCGACCGTGTGCCGCCACTCGAACGCCGAATCGTGCAGACGCGCGTAGGGGATCCGCGCCGCGGCGTAGAACTCGTGGTTTTTCAGATCGTGATCGCCGAGCGGACCGTTGTTGACGCTGTTCATATCCTTGATCTTGCCGAGCGTCTCGGCGAATCTGATGTTGACGTTTCCCATTGTTTTTCTCCTTATCGTTTCGTGCCGATCACTCGGCGTCGTAGTTAATCAGCGCCGTTCCGAAAAGCGGCAGCGTCAGCGTGTGCGTGCCCGCCCCGCTTCCGAAGGTCTCGCCAGAGACCTCGCACAGGTCGCGGTCGTTGTCCAGTATCCGCACCCTGACGCGCACGGGTTTGTCGCAAAGACCGTTCCACTCGATCTTCACGTCCTCGGACGGGTACTCCTTCCCGTCGAGCGATAACTCGTTTTTGAAGTTGGTAAGCAGCAGCGCGCCGTGCTTGCCGTCCCTGCTCTTCGCGGCGAGGGCGTAGAGCCCCTCTCCCTCGGCGTCGGTTTTCACCTGCGTCCCGAGATCGGCAAGGTCGGCGAAGGCGTAGAACGCGTAATAGGGTTTGAGATTGGTCCAGGTGTAGCGCTCGAACAGCCCGTTGAAGTAACTGCTGTGCCGCGCGTCGTAGTACATCAGATGGTCGAGCGCCGTGTTCTGACAGACGGTCATGACGGCGGCGCAAAAAGACGCGCCTTTCAGGGTGTGCAGCGCCTGGTAAGAATGGTGGACTTTCTCTTTGGGCTGCCAGCCGAGCAGATAGTTCCACTCGTCGAGGATCAGTTCGCAGTCGGGATACCCCGCCCCGACCATATAGTCCTTCGCCATCCCGATCTCCTCGGCGAACTTTTCGGGGACGCTGCCGTATTTGTGGAAGGAGAAGAAGTCCATGGGCGGCTTCTTTTCTTTCAGATACGGAATGAACTCATCCCAGAACTCGACGCGCTTGATATGCGTCAGCGCAGGTCCGCCGACCTTGATATTCGGGAAGCATTTCTTCAGGTGACGGATCGCGATATCGAACAGTTCGATATACTCGCCGATCGTCCCCGTCCAGCACTGGTGTCCGAGCAGATCGGGCTCGTTCCAGATCTCCCAGTACTCGATCCCGCGATGAAAACCGTCCGCCCATCCCTCGTTCTCGTGCCGGACGATATGTTCGCAGATCCGCGCCCACTTATGAAAGTCCTTGGGCGGGATCGCGCCGTACTTTTTCGTTTCGGGTTCGAT
>CAMZBE010000085.1 GCA_947304475.1 uncultured Clostridia bacterium | reverse complement strand
AATTGATACAATCGGGCAAAATAATGATAGTAAAAAAGAACGAAAAATGCTATCATAAAAACGGAGGACGTTACGTTCAATTCTTGTAAAAAAGGATGAAGACGCCATGAAACGATTATTCGGCTTACTTCTGCTCCTTTCGCTTCTTTGCCTCGCGGGGTGTTTTGAAAACGAACCGCCCGACGCGACGGCAATCGACACGGCGGCAACGACGGCTGCGACCACCGCCGCGCCGGGACACGTGCACAGTTTCACACAAAAAGTGCAGAGCGACCGCTACCTGCTCAAGAGCGCCTCCGCCTGCGGCGAGCGCCCGACCTACTATCTTTCCTGCACCTGCGGCGAACGCGGTCAAAACACATTCAAGGGGGATGCCGTGAAACACGTTTATTCGGTATCGGTAAGTGATGCCGGCGTGATCGAGAGCGTCAAATGTACGCGAGAGGGCTGCACCCACTCGGAGACGCTGAATATTCAACTCCCGACGGTCGGAACGTTCAAAGGCGCCTTCTCCTGCTCCAAGAGCGATTACGGAAACCGGGACTGCGCCAAGATCCTCTATTACGAGAATTGCCAGAAAACCGATTTCGACATCTACTCCCGCTGGTTCCAGCAGACCGCCGGCTGCGAGCGGAAACAGGCGTATCAGATGGGGGATAACCGCTACGTCCTGTATAAACACGAAAAATACACGGCGTACCTGTCCTACCTTGCAGGCGAGGGCGCGGTCCGCGTCTATATCGGGCGCGAAGACGACCTGATCCCATCGCGGCTCGATCCCGGCGCCGGAAAGGTCTCGCCCGCGCTCTGGCAGATCAACGTAGATTGCAAAGCGGCAGGGTATAACGGCGGGATGTCTTACGTCCTGCAACTCTCCGACGGCAAATTCATCGTGATCGACGGCGGGTACGATACCAAACAGGACGCGGCTTCCATCTACAAGGTCCTCACCGAAAACAAGCCCGCGGATCACGAACAGCCGATCATCGCCGCATGGTTCATCACCCACCTGCATATCGACCATATCGGGGCGCTCCGCAACTTCACGAATCAGTATAAAAACAAGGTCAAGGTCGAAGGGTTCTACTACAACTTCCCCTACGTCACGGCCGGCGATATCTACCCGACCAATAACGTCGCGTGGGAAGATCTCATGGCTTCGTGGGAGGGCGCGACGCTCTACCGCAAACTGCACAGCGGAATGCAGTTCGCTTTCGCGGGGACGAAAGTCACGGTCCTTTGCACCTTTGAGGACGTGTACCCCCTGAACTTCAACTCCGGCAACGATACCTCGACGGTTTTCAAGATCGAGATCGCGGGACAGAAGATCGTGTTCCTCGGCGATGCCGAATTCGGCGAGAGCGACCGTATGATGTACCTGTCGGGCGATACGCTCAAGGCGGATATCATGCAGTACGCACATCACGGCTACGAGAACCAATGCCGCGGCAATCTTTACCAGAAGATCGATCCGTCGGTCGTTCTCTGGCCGATGCCCTTCGTCAACTGGCAGTCCGAGAGCCACGGCGAGGTCTTCCGTCCCCGGTACGAGGGAACGATCACCAACCGCCACAAAGAGAATGAATGGATCCGCAACGCCGACAGCGTGAAGAAGATCATCGTGATGGCGGAAGGGACGACCAAACTCGATCTTCCCTACACGCCGACCGGTCCCCGCAACGCCGATTACGAGGCGCTCTACGAGGAACAGAAACCGTAAAACCGGATCCGCGCTTTGCGCGCCCGCGTACCGTGCGTACGCGGGCGCGGGCATTTTTACAAAAAAGTTCTTGACAAACCGAACCTTTCCGTTTATAATATTGTTTGCTTGTCAGTTCGGTATGCTCGAACTATGCGGTTTTTACCGCTTTCATAAACTCGAACAAGGAGGTAATAGTGATGAAGAGGACCTACCAGCCCAAGAAAAGACAGAGATCCAAAGAGCACGGTTTCCGGAAGAGAATGGCTACCTCGAACGGCAGAAAAGTTCTGAAAAGAAGACGCGCAAAGGGCAGAGCACAACTCACCTATTGAGTGCAAAGACAAACCTCCGATCACCGCCCTTCGGTATGATCGGGGTTTTTCTTTGCCGGCGTCAGCCGAACGAAAAAGGAACGGTGATCACTTGAAATTCAAAGCGATCTGCGAAAACCATCTGTTTTCCAAAGCGTACGCGAAAGGCAAGCGTTTCGTGACACCCTCCTTAGCGGTCTATCTGCTCCCCGACTACGCGGCGGACAGACTGCAGAAGGAACACCCCCAAAAGATCCGCGTGAACAGGATCGGGCTCACCGTCTCGAAGAAGATCGGGGGCGCGGTCGTCCGCAACCGGACGAAGCGGATCATCCGCGAGGCATACCGCCGCGTGATCCGGGAGAACCCCGTCCGCGTCGGATACCTGATCGTCATTGCCGCTCGGGAACGCGCGACGACGAGAAAGAGCGACCAACTCGTCCCGGAGTTATCGCTCGCGTTTCAAAAACTGGGACTGATCTCCCAAGGTGCGAAATGAAACATCTTTGTATCGGGCTCATCAAATTTTATCAGAAAGCGATCTCCCCCCTCAAATCGCCCTGCTGCAGGTTTTATCCGACCTGCTCCGCCTACGCCGTTACGGCATTTCAGAAACGAGGCTTTTTTGTGGGATTGGCGCTAACCGTCTGGCGCTTGCTGCGCTGCAACCCCTTCTGCCGCCCGGGTTACGATCCGGTACCGGAAAAGGGCTGGCGGAAAAAGTACCCCGAAATCCCCTTTGACAGGATCCGGGAGAGATCGAACGGCGGCGTTCAACCGACCGCCGTAGAACAGGATTGAACGATGTCTAATTTTTTCGGTAACATTCTGAACTTTTTTAACAGTTGGACCGGCAACTATATGATTGCGCTCCTTCTGTTTGCCCTTGCCATCAAGATCGTGCTGCTTCCCCTCGCGATCATGCAGCAGAAGAACCAGATCAAGGGCGCCAAACTCCGTCCCAAGATCATGATGATCGAGAAGAAATACGCCGGACGGAACGACCAGCCCACCCTTCGCAGAAAGCAGGAAGAGATCATGGCGCTCCAGCAGAAGGAGGGCTATTCCGCCTTCTCGGGCTGCCTGCCGCTTCTGATCCAGATCCCGATCATCCTGATCCTCTTCCGCGTGATCCAGAAGCCCCTGACCTACGTTTCGAAGATCGGCGACTTTCTCGGCGCGATCGCCGAGGGGATCGGGTTTTCGGGCAGTTACGGTACGTCGGAGATCAGTCTGATCTCCGCGATCAAGGGCAACATGGAGGGCGCGCAGTCCGCGTACGCCGGAGCCGGCGGAACCGGACTTCTTTCGGATATCCTTCCGAAACTGTCCTTCTTCGGCGACAAACTGGATCTGACGCAGATTCCCTTCATCCGCGGGAACTTCACCTGGAGTCTGCTCCTTCTGATCCCGCTGATCAACTTCGGGTTCAGTATCCTCACGATGTTCCTCTCGAAAAAACTGAACGGCGATCCGGCGCAGATGGCTGCGCAGACGCAGGATCAGAAGACCTCGAGCGGGATCATGATGTGGCTCGGTCCGATCACCGCGGTCGTCTTCTCCGCTATGATGCCCGGCGCGATCGGCGTGTACTGGATCTATCAGTCTGTCATCGGGATCCTGCAGATGCTGATCCTGGCGAAAGTGATGCCGATGCCGAAGTACTCGAAGGAAGAACTCGAACAGATCGTAAAAGAACTGAAAAAGAAACAGGTCGAGCGCCCGGCGTACACCGGTTCGTCGTATTCGGGCGACCGTCCGGTCTCGTTGCATCACATTGACGACGACGACGAATTCCCCGAGGACAACAGAAGACCAGCGCAGAACAACGCGCAGCGCAAAAAACGCAGCCGTCCCGCCCCCTCTCCCTCGGAAAAGAAACTGAAACCCGAGGATTTCGCCGATAAGACCGAAGAGACGCCCGCACCCGAAACCAAGCCGGTCGGGGGCGATCTCGAAGATATGGTGAACGCGATCGGCGCGGACGAAGCCGCCGACCAAAACAAAGAAGACTGATCCAGAGAGGAGAGATCAACCGTGATCAAAGAAGTTATCGCGTCCGGTAAGGACGTATCCGAAGCGAAAGAACTCGCCCGCACCCTGCTCGGCGCGGACGAACTGGCAGACGTCCAGTACGAGATCCTGCACGCGGGAAGCAAAGGGATCTTCGGCGTGATCGGCGTGAAACCCGCGAAGGTGCGCGCCTATATCGAACTGCCCGACGACGCCCCGCGCCGCGAGGTGCAGCGCGACCGTCAGGCGCGTGAGAACCGTCCCGAGCGCCAGCCGAGACAGGAGCGGAACAACCAGGGGCAGAAGAAGAACGGTCAGGGACCGAGACGCCCCCGCGGCGAGGAACGGATCCCGCGCCAGAACCCCAATCCCCAGCCGCCGAAAAAGCGCAGCGTCGTGATCCCCGAGGATCAGGTGCAACTCGAGAAGATCGAGGCGGCGCCGGGCGAGGACCGCTCGCTCGATTTCGTCAACACCCTGATCGCCAATCTCGGCATCGACGCGACCGCCACCCTCTACTCGACCTCCGACGGCGCTCGCCGGATCGTGATCTCGGGCGAGGGCGCCGCGAACCTGATCGGTCATCACGGCGATACGCTCGACTCCCTGCAGTATCTGGCGAACCTCGCCTGCGCGCAACTCAACTCGAAGGGTGAGCGCGACCACAGCCGCGTGACCATCGACATCGAGGGCTACCGCGCCAAACGCGAAGAGGCGCTGCGCGCCGTCGCCCGCCGCATGGCGGAGAAGGCGAAACGCACCCGCCGTAACGTGATGCTCGAGCCGATGAGCCCCTACGAACGCCGCATCATTCACGACGAAGTGAGCGGGATTGAGGGCGTGACCACCTCGTCGGTCGGTTCGGACAACAATCGCCGCGTCGTGATCTTCTTCGAGCGCAGACCGGCTGACGCCGCCGTCCGCGAGGAAGAGACGCCGGTCGAAACGCCGGTTGAGACGGTCGTGAACGAGCCCGAGATCGAAGAGGAATCCGAGATCGAGGTCGAGATTGAGACCGAAATCGGCACCGACGAGGGCGCCGACGTTTCCTCGATCTCCGACGAGGAAGCGAACGACGAAGACGCGTCCGAAGAAGAGAATTCGGACGGCGATCCGGCGTGATCGGGCACGTCGGCACCGTAACAGCCGTATCAACCCCGCCCGGTAAGGGCGGGGTTGCCGTTATCCGGGTGTCGGGGGATAACGCCCTGGCTATTGCGGAGAAGTGTTTCGTCCCGAAGAACGGAAAACCCCTGTCCGCCCTGCCCCCGCGCCGGGCGGTCTACGGCAATATCATACTGGACGAAGAGATCGTCGACGACGGTCTGCTCCTCTACTTCCCCGCGCCCAATTCCTATACCGGCGAGGACGTGATCGAACTGTCCTGCCACGGCGGTCCGCTGCTCTCGGGCATGGTGCTCGAAGCGACGCTGAAAGCAGGGGCGATCCCCGCGCCCGCCGGGGAGTTCACGCGCCGGGCGTACCTGGCGGGCAAACTGTCGCTCTCGGACGCCGAGGCGGTGGGACTGGCGATCGACGCCGTAACGAGAAGTCAGGTGCGGCTTTCTGCGTCGGACTCGCGCGACCGTCTGTCAAGCGCCGTCGGGGAGATCCACGACCGTCTTCTGACGCTGCTTTCGTCGCTCTACGCCTCGATCGACTATCCCGAAGAGGATCTTGCCGATCTGTCGAGGGAGCAGGTTGCCGACGGCGTCGGGGCGATCCTTACCGACCTGATCGCGCTGCAGAACACCTACCGCACCGGGCGCGCGATCCGCGAGGGGATTCCCGCCGCGCTCGCCGGAAAACCCAACGTCGGCAAGAGCGCGGTCTTCAACCGTCTGCTCGGGGAGGACGCGGCGATCGTCACCGAGATCCCGGGCACGACGCGCGACGTTCTGGAATATCCGCTCCCCGTGGGGCGCGCCCTGCTCCGTCTGGCGGACACCGCGGGACTGCGCGACACGTCCGATCCGGTCGAAACCATCGGCGTCGAGCGCGCGAAGAAAAAGATCGGCGGCTCGGAAGTGCTGCTGCTCGTTCTCGACGTCTCGCGTCCGCTCGAAAAGGAAGACGCCGATCTGCTCGCGCTCGCCCGGGACTTTGCGGGCGTTGCCGTGTTGCTTTTGAACAAGTCCGATCTTGCCCCCGCGTGGGGCAAAGCCGATCTGCCGGACGGCGTGCCTGCGGCGTTTGCCGTTTCGGCGAAAACCCGGGACGGCTTCGACGCCTTGAAAGA
>CAMZBE010000084.1 GCA_947304475.1 uncultured Clostridia bacterium | reverse complement strand
GGCGCTCCGGATCAGCGGGGAGGCGTACCCGGCGTCGGGACCGTACAGGACGCCGGCTTTCCCGTTTGCAAAAGTGGAAAAGTCGAAATGCCCCTCATACGGGCAATCACTCGATGTTTTGAAAGGATCGTTGTTGTCGCGGGTATAGAGGTAGAAGAATTCCTTGTGCTTGCCCTGCGTATTCGTGATCGAGGCGATCTTGATCTCCGCGAGCGCGCTCTGCCAATCCCAGTTTTCAAGCGAAGCGTTCCAGAGGAAGGAATACTCGAAATAGAGGTCTTGCCCCGCGGGGTGTTCCGCGGTCGGGTAGAAATGGTCTTCGCCGCGGACGTCGGAGAGGTTCTTTGAGATCCGGTACTCCAACCCGTTGGCAAACGGACCGGACGGAGAAGCGGAATTGTAGACGATCGGTTCGCGCTTCACTCCGGTTTTCGTAACGTCGAGATCACACCCTGCGCAATGCCCGGAGAGCGTTCCCTCGGTCAGCATGGTCGCCGTGCCGAGGGCGTTCCACGGAAGTTCGTGTTCGTGTCCGAGCGCTCGGCAGACCGTGAGCGACTTTACTTCGGAATAACGGACTCCGCCGCCGTCGCGAACGAAGGCGCGAAGGTAGAGCGGACCGTCGAAATAGGAGTGCGGGATCCCGGTCAGTTTGACCGCGACGTAGTACCGTCCGGCGGGCGCGTTCAAGGTTTTGCCGTCGGCTGTGATTGAGGAATGGACGAGCGTCGTTTTATAGGTGTGACAGTTGTCCGCGTTGTAGACCGGCGTTTCGACCGTTTTCGAGCAGACGACGCCCACCTCCGAATAATCGAGCGAGCCGACCGTGAACACGAAGCGCAGATCGGTGTCGCCGTCGGTCACGTCGGCACCCGAGAGCGTTTGATACGAGAGGTCCTCGATCTCTCCGGGTTCGGCGGAAACCGACAGAATCAGCGCCGGTATCAGCAGCGCCGCCGTCAACAGGATAAGGAACAGGGACAGTTTTTTCACGGTTTTTCTCCTTGCCCGGCGGCACGCGCCGCCGTCTCGAATTACAATCAGATAATCATTATACCACTTTATATTTTGCGACTCAAGATACGCGATTGCCGTTTTTCTTGCTTTGGATTGCTTTTTTTGCCTCGTTCTTTTTGATGGGGAGCCCCGTCCGAAAAGCGAAAAGCGCCCGGAACGGACGCTTTTCGGCGTTAAAAGCATTTTTTCGGTCACTTGCCGAGTGCCGCGGCGAATTCCCGGATGTTGTCGCGGAAGACGCCGAGCGCGCTCCGGACGGTCTCGGGAGACGTGAGGTCGATCCCCGCGACCTTCAGTTCTTTAAGCGGATAGTCGCTTCCGCCGAGGGTGAGGAAACGGCGGTAATCGGCGGCGTTCCCGGTTTTCGTGATCGCGTCGGCGATCGCCACCGCACTCGAAAATCCCGTCGCGTACTGGTAGACGTAGAACGGACGGTAGAAATGCGGGATATACGACCACTCGTCCGCAATCAGATCCTGCATCTTCGCGGCACTGTAATACTGCTTTTCAAGATCGAGATAGATCCCCGAGAGCGTCTTCGCCGTCAGGGGCGTCCCCTCCCGGTAGAGCGCGTGCGCCTTGCGCTCGAATTCGGCAAACAAAGTCTGCCGGAAGACGGTGGTGCGGAACCCTTCGAGGAAGTGGTTCAAAATATAGGCGCGGCGTCTGGGATCGGTTTCGGTTTTGAGCAGGTGCTTGGTGAGCAGCACTTCGTTGACGGTCGAGGCGACCTCCGCCACCATGATCCGGTAATCGTGGTTGGCGTAGTCCTGCGTCGTGTCGGAATAGTAGGAGTGCATCGCGTGCCCGAGTTCGTGGGCGAGCGTAAATGCGTCGTCGAGCGTGTCGGTATAATTCAGCATCACGTAGGGATGAACGCCGAAAACCCCCGTCGAAAACGCGCCGGATTCCTTACCCTTGTTCTCGTAGACGTCGATCCACCCTTCCGAGAACGCGCGGTCGAGGACCTTGCAGTAATCCTCTCCGAGCGGGGCGAGCGCCTCGCGGACCAGTTTCTTCGCCTTGTCGTAGGGCATCTTGAAATCCACGTCGCCGACCATCGGGACGTAGAGATCGAAGACGTCGATCTCGTCGAGCCCCAGCACCTCGCGGCGGAGTTGGATATACTCCTGCATGGCGGGAAGTCCGTCGTGCACCGCCTCGATCAGCGAGTCGTAGACCGAGACCGGCACGTTGTTGTCGAACAGAGCCGCCTCGCAGTTCCCGTCGTAGTGCCGGGACGCCGAGTAGAACGACGCCGCCTTGACCGCCCCCGCGTAGAGCGCGGCGGTCGTGTTGATGAACTTGTGATAGGTGCCGAAATACCCCTTGAACGCGTCCTCACGCACGCGGCGGTCGGCGCTTTCGCGGAAGACCGAGAAATTCCCGTTCGAGAGACGGACGGTTTTTCCGTTTTCGTCTTCGATCGTCGGGTATTCCATATCCACGTTGGTCAGCATATCGAACGCGGTGCCGGGCACGGCGGCGAACTCCCCGAGAGAGGCAAGCATCTGCTCGCCCTTTCCGTCGAGGGTGTGTGCGCGTTGACGGTTGACGTTTTCGACGTAGTGACGGTGGGTGGCGAGCACCGGATCGGCAAGGTACGCCGTCAGACGTTTTTCGTCGATCGAGAGGATCTCGGGATCGACGAACGCGACCGAGGATCCGAGTTTTACGTACAGGCGCGTCGCCCGGTCGTCCATATCCTGCGCGTCGGGATCGCCGTTGTCGCCCGCCTTGCAGAGAAAGGCGTAGATCCCCACGCGCTCGCAGAGTTCCGCGGCACGGTCGATCTCCGAGAGCGCCGCTTCAAGCGAAGCGGCGGAATTGCCCAGCGTCCCGGCGAGCCTGGGCAGGACGTCGATCTTCTTCTCCGCGTCGGCGTACGCTTCCCGCCACGCGTCGGGCGTTTTGAACAGTTGCGTCAGGTCCCATTGAAACGCGGGATCCATCTCGCGTCTCGGCTTCAGTTCCTGCATAGTCGGTCCCTTTCTTGTGATACGGTTTTTTGATAAGGGGATCAGTCTTCCTCGTCGTCGGTGCCGTGCGCGAGGTCGGCGCGGAGCATATCGCGGTCGATCTCGAATTCGTCTTCGTCCTCCGCGTTCCCGGCGGTCTCGTCCTTGTCTTCGTCCTCGTCGTCAAGGTCGGTGTACTCGAACTTGCCGAACGCGGCGGCAAGAACGCCGCAGGCGGCGCCCACGCCGAGCAGAGAGAAGGCGAGCCCTTTGCGGCGCCTGAACTGCGTCAGCGAGACGATGATCATGCAGATCGCCTGCACGAAGAGCGCGATCGCGAGAAGACCTTTCATTTTGTCTTTCGTCATTTTCATTTTCGGTTTCCTTCCTTTCAGTTCTTTATGGTACGGCGTCCGTCAGACGGAGCCGTCGGCATTCTGTTTCAGATAGGCGTCGATGAAGCCGTCGATCTCGCCGTCCATCACGGCGTTGATGTCGCCGACCTCGTACCCCGTCCGGGTGTCCTTGGCGAGCGTGTAGGGCATGAACACGTAACTGCGGATCTGCGAGCCCCACTCGATGTTCGCCTTGTTCCCCTGGATATCCTCGACGCGGGCGAGTTTCTCGCGCATCTTGATCTCGAGCAGTTTGGATTTCAGCATCCGGAGCGCGGTCTCCTTGTTCTGGAGTTGGCTGCGCTCGGTCTGGCACCCGACCACGATCCCGGTCGGGATATGCACGATCCGGATCGCGGAGTCGGTCTTGTTGATGTGCTGACCGCCCGCGCCGCTCGAACGGTGGGCGGTGATCTCGAGATCCTCGTCGCGGAGCACGATCTGATCGTCGTCGTCGTTGAACTCGGGCATCACCTCGACCGAGGCAAACGACGTCTGCCGCCGCCCCGACGCGTCGAAGGGGGAGATGCGCACCAGCCGGTGCACGCCGTTCTCGCTCTTCAGAAACCCGTAGGCGAACTCGCCCTCGACCGTAATGGTCGCACTCTTGATCCCGGCGGCGTCGCCGTCAAGCCAGTCGATCAACTTCACGGTATACCCGTGGCGTTCGCCCCAACGGGTATACATCCGGTAGAGCATCATCGCCCAGTCCTGCGCCTCGGTCCCGCCCGCTCCGGGGTGGAAAGAAAGTACGGCGTTGTTCCGGTCGTATTCGCCGGTGAGCAGGGTTTCGAGCCGCTGCTTTTCGGTCTCGGTCTCGATGTATTCGAGTTCGGCTTTGATCTCGTCGGTCACGCTCTCGTCGTTTTCCTCGATCGCCATATCGCAGAGGGCGATGGCGTCTTCCAGGCGGCGGGAGAGGTTCTCGTGCAACTCGATCTTGTCCTTCATCTGTTTGATCGCCTGCAAAACTTTGGAACTGGCGGCGGCGTCGTTCCAGAAATTCTCGGCAAGCGTCTGCGCCTCGAGTTCCTCCGCCTTGTCCTTCAGTTCGTCGATCCGGAACGAGACGCCGAGATCGGCGACAGTCTTACGCAGAGCGATCAGTTTACTTCTCGCTTCTTCGATCGCGATGATCAATGGATTGTTTCCTCCGTTCTTTGAAAATCTTCCCCCGTTCGGCAGGGAAGACGAAAATGTGACAAAATGCGGCGATAAAAACGCCCCGGGCGTACCGTCCGGTCAGCCCTTTACGGTCTCGTCGCTCTTCCGGTCCTCTTCGTCCGGCTCCGGTTTCCCGGTATCCAGCCGCGACACCGTGTGACAGCCGGGACAGGTCACTCTGACTTCGCCGTGCCCGCGCTCGACGCGGATCCACCTTTCGCAGCAGCCGCACCGGAAATAGAGGTGCGTTTTCCGGTCGCGGAAACGGTCGCGCGTCAGCCGGAAGCGCCCCGCAAGAGAGGTAAAGAACCCGACGAACGCCTCGTTTTCCGCCGTCCGTCTCTCTAAATTCCTCGAGAGGATCCGGAAGATCGCAAATCCGATCGGGATCAGGGCGATCAAGGTCAGAAAACGACCGTGGAAGATCAGGATCAGAAGCACGAGGAGAAGGGCGAGCGCGATCAGAAAGCAGGAGAGCGCGTCGGCGCCGTTCCGCTCGTTGAAGAAACGGTCTTTGCGTCCCATGTCGTCACTCCTTTCCCGATACTTCTTTATACAGTATAACACAAAAGGGAAGGGTTGTAAAGGGAAAAAGCAGAAGAAAAGCGTTTTTTTACCGACGCAGACCGACTTTTCACGCTTCGTAGCGACGCCCTCTTTCTTTTTTCGTCGCTCGCCCTTCCGTGCTTGACAAACCGGGGCGTTCGGGGTATAATAGGGGCGAATGAAAAAGAGGGGGTAAACCACAATGACCGTAACCAAGGATTCCGTGATCGGCGACGTCCTCGACGAGAACGTCGAGACCGCGCAGTTCTTTTTCGAGATCGGTATGCATTGTCTCGGCTGTCCCGCGTCGCGCGGGGAGACCATCGAGCAGGCGTGCGCCGTCCACGGCACCGACGCAAACGAACTGGTCGAGCGGATCAATGCGTTTCTTTCGTCGGGCAAATGACGCGCCGCGCCGCACTTGACGGGCGACTGTCGCTCGCGGCGGGATACGTGAGGCAGGGGGCGCGGTTCGCCGACATCGGCACCGATCACGCCCGCCTGCCTCTGTTTCTTGTCGGGGAGGGACGGGTGTCCTTTGCTCTCGCGACCGACGTCGCCGAGGGACCGCTCTCCCGCGCCCGCGCCGCCGTCGAGGCGGCGGGGCTCCCGGATCGGATCGAACTGCGCAAGACCGACGGGCTGCGCGGCCTGGAAAACGCCCGCCTGACCGATATCGCGATCTGCGGAATAGGGGGCGAGTTGATCGCCCGGATCGTTTCCGAGGCCGCTTTTCTTCGCGATCCGTCGATCCGCCTGATCCTGCAGCCCATGACGCACGCCGAGCGTCTGCGCGAGACGCTTTTCCGAAACGGCTTTGCTTCGACCGACGAGGAATACGGGATCGCCGCGGGGCGTCCCTACGTCTGCATCGTCGCGTCCTATACCGGAAAGGTCGAAAACCCCACCCCCTTGACTCTTGAGATCGGCACCCCCGCCGTCCGCCGCAACCCAGACGCCCCCGTTTTCGCCGCCTACGTGCGGGGAAGGATCAAGGCGCGGGAAAACGAGAGGGACGGCTGCCTTGCGCGGGGCGACGCCGCCGGCGCCGACGCCCTGTTCGCCCTGATCGCCGGGCTGCGCGACGCGCTCCCCGACGCCGGATCCAACCGAAAGTGAGAACCGCTATGACCGTAAGAGAACTGAACGAACTGCTTGACCGCCGCTTTCCGCCCGCCCTGTCCTGCGACTGGGACACCGACGGGCTGCAGGTGTCG
>CAMZBE010000083.1 GCA_947304475.1 uncultured Clostridia bacterium | reverse complement strand
TGAAGAACGCGATCGGGCACCTCGCCTACATTCTGCACGGGATCCGCGAGGTCGTCCATATCCACCCGGTCGAGGCGGAGATCGAGACCGAGGACGGCAGGGTTTCGCGCGAGCGGTTCATCTTCGGAAGTTTCAGCAACTCGACCTCGTTCGGCGGCGTGCTTCGGCTCAATCCCGCCGAGGTCGATTTTTCGGACGGCAAATTTGAAGTAATGCTGATCCGTCCGCCGAAAACTCCGCGCCAACTCTCCCGCTGCCTGCGCGCGCTCAGGAAAGGGAAGCCCTACGACAGCGAGCAGATCACCTTCTTCCGAGAGGGGAAGGTCACGGTGCGGTTCCCCTCGGGCGACGCTCCCTTCTCGCTCGACGGCGAGTACGCCGAGGGCAAAAACGAGATCGAGATCGGCGTTCTGCACCAACCGATCACCATGCTCGGCTGCAAACCCAAACGCCAGACCGAACCCGATCCCGCCCCCGAAACGGCAAAAACCCCCGCCGATCCCGCCCCCGACGCCGACTGATTGCCGCCGTCGGTCTTGTAAAACCGGCAAACGAACGAAAGAGAATGAAAACTCCCCGGCGGATACCCGCCGGGGAGTTCTTTGGTTTGTTTCGCGTTTCAGAAACCCGTTTCAGTTTTGCCCGACGTTCGGCCCGACGTACTCCAGAACGATGGTCCCGGTCGGGGCGGAGAAGGTCATGAAATGCTCTTCTTCAGTCACCGTTACGTGTTGCGTTCCGGCGCTCGAGTGAACGTCCCATCTACCCGCCGCAACGTTCGAGACGTAGTAATTCTTTTGCCCAGAAGGCACGCCGGTCGTGTAGAAGCCGGCCGATTCTGCGATCGGATCTTCCTGCGTGACGAACACCGCTACCGTATTTTCGATCGCGGCGCCCTGGATCTTGGAATTCGAGAAATGGTGCGCCGGATGCGTCGCCGCCGACTTCGAGTTGTTTCTGCTTGTGGCGAACATGACGGTCAGCATCGGGGTATACTTCTCGTTCGTGTCCGGCGAGATCTGGAGCCAGCCCCAGTAACCGTCCGTATTCGCCCCGGGTGTGGTCGCGTACGTGGTTCCGCCGACGTTGTAATCGTTCGCTGCGTTGCACTGGACTTTCGTTATGGTCGCGCTGCCGCTTCCGCAGAGGATCGGCTGAACGACCAGTTTTCCGCTTCCGCCTTTGAGGATTGCGGAGTTGGTCGAATCGTAGATGGTCGGTTCCGCCAGCGTGTGGATTAAGAACGCCTTCTTATCGGATGCGTTTTTCGATACGACGTAGTCGAAAACGAAGAAGAACAACGGCACGTCTTCCGTGTCGGTATCGAAGACCGCCAGCATCCTTCGGTCGCACCGCGTGAGATCGTTTGAATCGTAGGCGTAGGAGATATCTCCGGCGATATAGGCGTACGCCGGCTTGCCTTCTTTGTAGCCCGACGCGTGCCCCGTGACTTCACCGGTCTTGTAGTAATCGCTTTGCAGCCAACTGCCGGAACCGTTGTTGAAGTTTCTGGTTTCGCCCGGTTGCTTCTGCTGAAGAACGGTATAGGTAGTATCCGAGCCGCGCATCAGGACGATCGAGTTGTGCGCGATGGTCGCTTGATGATACCCTTCCCAGTGAACCGAATTGTAACTGTCGTATACCCCTGCGTCGCCTGCAAGGAGTCCCTTATAGAAGATCTGGAAGGAACCGGAGTCTGCGTGATCGTGCCCCGACGTCGTGCGGCAGCCGATCTTCATAAAGACCGAGGCAGAGGCCTCGTCGTTCCACTTGTCGTGCGCGATGATCTGACCGAGGTAGCCGCCGTTATAGGTGATCAGGGACAACCCTTCGAAACGGCGGGACGCGTCCTGATTGACGTTGGTCGAACGCAGGATCATATAGTACGGCGCGTGAATGTCCTGATAATTCGAGTAACTCGCCCATCTCATGGGGGTAGGATCCTCGAAGAGATAGCCCGAGATCATGCCGGACAGCGCCATTGCGTTCAGCCGCGCGAGTCCGGAACTGTGCTGCCATTCGTCGTGGGTGGAATCGTCGCCCATAGAAAAGATCGTGGTACCGACGTCGTCACCCGTGTAAACGACGTCTGTTGCGTGGGCGTACGTGGAATGCATGACCTTCTGCATATTCGTTTCGTCATAGGGAAGAACACCGGTTGCGGTTTTGAGCAGCCACGCGCTCCAGATATCGGAGCCGAAGCGCATATCCAGGTAGCACGAGATCCCCTGGGGCGCGTAACCCGACTCGTAGAGATAGTTGCGGACGGGAACGTACTCCTGATAGAGCCGTCCTGCGACGTAATCGTACCAGGAACGGTCCTGATCGAAGATTGCGATCGCAAAGGAAAGATAATCGCGCAGGATCTGCCGTTCGCAGCCGTGGTCGCTGATGGCGCCTTCGTTCAAGCCGTCCCCGGAAGGCGGGAACCCGACTTCCATTCGGTACTGTTTTGGTTTCCAGCCCTGGTCCGGCTGGTTTTTCAGAGGTTTGCAGAGGTTATCCTGCACGCCTTTGATCAGCGTAGCCTTGTCGCTCGGGCTGAGCAGGTCGTAGCACCAGTCGTAGACCAACGCCGTGACGAACATTCCTTCACCGAAAACCCGGCACTTGTTTCCGTCGTCGATATCCTCGACGTCGTTTAAGAACTGTTTAATCAACCGGATCGCCTGAAGAGCGTACTGTTCGTTTCCCTGAACCTGGTATAGAAACGCTTTCGCTTCAATGATGCTCAAAACGTATTTGATCACTTCAGGATCCTGTTTTTGATACGTATGACCGTCCCACGTAACGGTGCCGTTACTCGGGAGCGTAAACGTATCGTTTTCCGTTGCGTAGAGAGCGGCAAGGTCCAGAATGTGCTGCTTCCGTCCCGTGGTGTCGGCGTTAAAGGTCGTCTTGATCGCGGGGAGATCAGCGTTGGTGAACAGAAGTCGCGGATGCTGCCCGTATTCGGGCAGATACATCGTGTGCTCCGTCGGATCGACGGCGGGAAGTTTGAAGTCTCCCGAAGGCATGGTTTCGTGCGTGATCGGTTTGTAATACACGCCGGCGGGATAGTTCGCGTTGAGGTTGTAGAGCGGATAATTGAATTCCACTTTTTTCTGGAATTCACGGCCGCACGTGACCGAGTAATCCGTATAGGAAAACTCGACGGTCTTCCCGCTCTGTGCTTTCCGGTTTTCGAGACGCAACCCGTAGATGTACCGTCCGTTCGGAATGTCGGTATAGTGTAGCGTATTGCCATCGCTCGATACCGTAGCGGTGAAGAGCATATTGCTGTCGGCTTCCGACGCGTCGTATTCTTTGGCAAGTTGTGCGATCGGTTGCCCGTCGAGGTAGAGCATGGTGGTCATCCGGTATTTGACGACGTAAGTATCGGTGCCGTTGTTGGTGATTTTTTTACTCCACGCGTCCTCGTGGATCCGGACGCCGATCCGGTGCCAGCCGTACTCGCCGATAAAGGCGCATTGATCCCGGGTGGGGTTCTGCAGGTAAAGTCCTTCTTTACCGTAGTCGACGATGGAATAGGTACCGCCCTCGAAACCGCCGGCGTAGGGAACCCACATATCGTTTACGTTGTTTGCAAAGTTGAGATAGAACGCACTGGCGCCGTCTCCGCCGCCGCTGTTGGCGATGCGGCCGATGCCCATATACGCTCTGCTCAGGTCGGCGAGCGACTTGTTCCAAAGGAAGGAAAATTCGATCAGAAGGTCGTTGCCCTTGTTATCGTTCGACGCGTCCGGATAGAAGTGTTTCGCGCCGTTCTCGAGCAGCGTAGTGTAAATGTTGGTCTTCTTTACGTAGGTTCCGCTCGAACTGCTCGTAAAGGTCTCGGTCGTGACCGAGGGACTTACGTATTCGGTCTTGTTGTCACGGTTGCAGACGCTGCAGTGACCGACTCTCGTCCCCGGCTGGGTAAGCGAGACGGCGCTCGTCGTCGAAACGGGGTTCGGTACGGTGTGCGCGTGCCCGAACATCCGGCATACCGTCGTGCAGATCACGTCTCTGCTGTAATAGTACTTCCCGGAGGAACTCTTGACGTACGCGCGGACGTAGTAGGGAACGTCGTGTTGCGTGTGCCAGATGTTCCCGATCTTGAACAGCACCCATTTTCTGCCCGAAATGGCAGGATGATCGGCGTCCATACTGTTCTGGAACCCGTTGATCTTGTAGTTGTTGATCTGGCAGTCGTCCTCGCCTACGACCGGGGACTGGACGGTGTTGGAATAGACGATCCCGTATTCCGCGTAACCCGTCGAATTGACCGAGAACGCGAACCGGAGATTCCCCTTATTGTCCGTGACCGCTTCGTTGGCGTAGGGATCAAGGAGATAAAGATTGCTGATCTTGTCTCCTGCGGGTGCGGCGGAACTCGCGAACGGGATCATGATCCCGATCAAAAGTCCCAGAAGAAGCAAACCGAGAAACAGGGGTAGGTACTTGCGTTTAATAGATAATTTTCGCATAGTCTGTATCCTTTCTTTCAGTTTGTTGTACGGGCGTCCCCAAAACCGCAAAAGGGGAGGCTCCGTAATTCATTATAGCACGATAAGCGTTTTTAGAGCATATCGTTTTATGCAAATCGCATTTCTTTTTATGCAAAAAACCAATTAAATTCGTAAAAAATAGTACAATTTACGAATTGCGCGGTATATTTTCAACAAATTTACCACGGGCGGCAAAGAGAAACGCCCACGGGCTGATTTTTGCCCGTGGGCGCGTTCTGCTACATTGTTCGGATTGCCCAAGCACTTTGCAATTATTGCTCTGCTTTTCTTTGCGAGATCACACCGGCGATCAACGACGCGGCTCCCTCGCGGGTAAGATTTGTTTTTCCGTCGAGCGATGCCCGATCGAGCCCGCAGAGCAGCCCGCGTGCGTCGAGTGAAGCGACGGCGGCTCGCGCGAATACGGGAACGAAGGGGAAGGTTTCCCCGACCGGAACCGCTGTCCCGTCGCTCGGGAGCGTCCGGTGGACCACTGCCGCCGCCTCCGCCGCCGTGATCGGCGCGTCGAAATCGAAGGTCAATCCGTCTTCGTCAAAGACGCCGACGATAATCCCGCGTTTCTGCGCCGTGGCGAGGTACCCCGGATCGTGTCGGGGATCTCGGCGTCGTTGTCGAAGAAGGTGTGGTCAAGCCCCGCGCGCGGCGCGATCCCCGCCGCCTTCATCGCCATCACGACGAACTCGCCTTTGGCAACGGCGTTTTCGGGATCGAACAGCCGGCTGTCGCCGGCGATCCGCCCCTGCATGATACCCGCCGCGACCGCGATCAGCGCGTCGCCCTCACGGGGGGAACCTACCATATCGTCGAAGACCGTTTCGGTCGCCCGGTCCTTCACCGTAACCGAGACGGTCGCGATCCCGGAATAGTTCCCGTACTCGTCCCGCACGACGTAGCGAAAACGGTCGGTTCCGGTGTATCCTTCACGAGGGGTGTAGCAGTATTCGCCCGTTTCGGGATCCCGGAGAATGACCGAGCCGTGCTCGGGGGAGGTCACGAGCAGATAGGTGACGCCGTCGCCATCGGGTTCGGCGGAAAGCAGCGTTCCGAAGGTCCGCGTTCCGCTCTGCGCCGCGACCGAAAGGCGTGCTTCGGGGATCCCCGAGACGCTCGGCGCGCGGTTCACCCCGTCGGTCAGACGGATCCGGCAGGTCATCTCGACGCCCGAACCTCTCTCGGTTTTGAACCGGAACGAACTTTCGGACACCAGCGGCGTTGCGGCGGTAAACGTCAGGGAAGAGAGCGACGCCTCGGGAATGCTCTCTCCCTCTTTTACGCGAAAACCCGCGAGTTTCAGCGTCCCGGTCGTACTGTCGGGCAGTTCGGTAACGGTGATCCCCCCGATCCGGGAGAGCCCGACCGCCTGCCGGAAATCGGCGGGCGAAAAGGAGAGCGGTTCGCCGGCGAGCCCGCTCTTGATCATGGGTTCGGCATTCGCAAGGCACGCGACGCCGCTCCCGAGTTCCGCGGCGCAGATCGGGATCGCGGCAAGGAGCAACAGGCAAAACGTAAGAAATAAGAGAAGACGGATTTTCGGTTTCATGTTCGGATCCTTTCGGCGTTTGATTTGCTTCTATTCTTTTCCACGTCGGGCAAAAACATACGCCGAAAACGAAAAAAGCCTGTTTTCAGGCTCCGAAAAACGCGCCGCCGATTGAAAAAGAGATTCTTATGTGATATACTTATAGAAAAAGACGGTAGAAACCGTACTTGTAAAGGCGGGAGAAAATATGGACCGGACCAAACCCTTTCCGATCGACCACGATCTGCATATCCACACGCAACTCTCTTCCTGCTCGCGCGATCCCGGGCAGACGCCCGAACGCCTTCTGCGCTACG
>CAMZBE010000082.1 GCA_947304475.1 uncultured Clostridia bacterium | reverse complement strand
TCTGCAGAGCGGTCTTGACCAGAAGGAAACGCGCGTGACGACCGTCTCGATCTCCGCGACCAAATACGCGATCGCGGTTTCTCCGGTTCCGTTAACGGGCGGGGAAATCATGATCGTCGAGATCTACGATCCCGCGGTCATCTACCGTACCAGTTACAGTTTCATGGGGCAGATGGAAGGCGCCCTGATCTTCCTCGGTATCATCTTCGTCACCATCCTGTTCTACCTGAACTATCAGCGGACGCACCTGCGCGACAAGAAGGAACTGGAGGAGCAGATCGACTCGGTTTCCGGGTGTCTCACCTACCGCTACTTCTTAAACCATTCCGAGGAACTGGTCGACAAGAACCCGACCAACCGCTACGCCGTCGCGATGCTGCGCGTCAACTATCTGCAGTATCTCGGACAACTCTACGGCGACGAGATCTTTCTGAAGGTCATCCGATTCGTCGGGGAAGTGTTCGAGAAAGTGCTCGACCACACCGAGACCTACGGGTATATCTCGGACAGTAACTTCGCGGTGCTCCTGCACTATCAGGAAGAGGTCGAACTGATGAACCGGCTGCGGATGATCAACGCGATCATCTACAACTTCCCGGAACTCAAGACCAAGAACAACCACGTCAAGATCACTTTCGGTATCTACCTCGTCCGTCCCGAAGAGAAGTTCTCCACGCTGCAGTGCCTTGAAAAAGCGGGTATGGCGCTCCGTTCGACCACTTTCTCGGTCGATTCGCTCTTCCGCTTCTACAACGACGAACTGGGCGCCGACTCCAACCGGCAGGCGGAGATCGAACTGAAGATGGAGACCTCGCTGCAGAACGAAGAGTTCAAGGTCTTCTATCAGCCGAAATACAATCTGAAAAGAGAGACCATCGACTCGGCGGAGGCGTTGGTGCGCTGGTACGATCCCGAAATGCACCGCTACTATCCGCCCGCGGACTTTATCCCGCTCTTTGAAGAGAACGGATTCATCGTCAAACTCGACCATTACGTTTTCGAGGCGGTTTGCCAATTTGCCGCAAACCGAATCAAGGAAGGTCTGCCGCTCGCGCCGATCTCGATCAACGCGTCGCGCGTTACGGCGGGCGAACCCGACTTCGTGCGCTACTATCTGGCGGTCAAGCGGAAATACGATATTCCGAACAACCTGCTGACCATCGAGTTTACCGAGTCTACCGCGATGGACAACTACGAGTCGCTGCGTAAGATCGTTGCCGATCTGAAAGCGGGCGGCATCGGAAGTTCGGTTGACGACTTCGGTTCCGGTTTCTCGTCCTACAGTATCCTGAAAGAGTTGAAGATGGACGAACTGAAACTCGACCGCTTCTTCATCACGGCGGGTATCGACGCCGAACGCGACGACGCGCTGCTGAACTCGGTCATCAAACTCGGTCAGAAACTGGGTATGAAGGTGACGCAGGAGGGCGTGGAATCGGTCGAAATGATGGACCGTCTGCGCCGCGCGGGATGCAACACCGTGCAGGGATACTACTATTCGCGTCCGATCACGCAGGACGATTTTGCCGCCTTCCTCGACAAGGAACTTGCGCCGAAGGAGACCGAGACGACCTGACGATAGCGTTTCAACCGAGAGCCGCCGGGAAATCGCTCCCGGCGGCTCGCAGTACGATATGAAGAGGATCAAATCAAACCGCGCCCATTCTTTTTTCTGAAAAGAGGTCTTTGTTCGCTATGCAATTTTTCATCTCGCTTTCGATCGCCATGCTCGCCGGGCTTCTGGTCTCGCGGCTTGCCAAACTTCTGAAACTTCCCGCCGTGACGGCGTATCTGGTCGCGGGGATCCTGGTCGGACCGTTTCTGATCGGTGCGATTGATTTTTCCTCGCTTGGGATCGCGGGGCTTTCCCACGTCGGGTTCTCGCCCGCCGATTTCGGACTTGCCGAAGGGACGACCAAAAACCCGGCGTTCACGCTGCTTTCCGAATTGTCGCTCGGCTTCATTGCTTTCTCGATCGGCAACGAATTCCGCCTGAAGGACCTGAAAACCATCGGGCGGCAGGCAACGGTGGTCGGGATCGTGCAGGCGCTCGCCGCGACGGCTTTGGTCGACGGAGCGCTGCTCCTTCTGCATCTCGCCATTCCCGACGTGCTGACGCCCTCAATGGCGATCCTGCTCGGCGCGATCGCGACCGCGACGGCGCCCGCCGCTACCCTGATGGTGGTGCGGCAGTACAAGGCGAAGGGGAAACTGACCGATATCCTGCTCCCGGTCGTGGCGCTTGACGACGCGGTGGGACTGGTTGTTTTCTCGGTTTCCTACGGCGTCGCCCGCGCGCTGGACTCGGGGACGGTCAGCGTCGTGTCGGTTCTTTTGAACCCGCTGATCGAGGTTCTGATCTCGCTGCTCCTCGGGGTGCTGATGGGGTGGCTCTTCACCTTCCTCGAACGCTTCTTCCATTCCAACTCGCGCCGGATGTCCATGTCGATCACCTTCGTCATGCTGACCGTTGCGCTTTCGATGCTCGAATTCCGGATCGGGGAAGTGAAGATCGGTTTCTCGTCCTTGCTCGTCTGCATGATGCTCGGCTGCGTCTTCTGCAACCTTTGCGACTTTTCCGCGGATATCATGGGACGCGTCGACAAATGGACGGCGCCGCTCTTCGTTCTGTTCTTCGTGCTGTCGGGCGCGGAACTGCGGCTCGATATCCTGTCGAGTTGGACGGTTCTGCTCGTCGGCGTGGTCTATATCGTCTCGCGTTCGCTCGGCAAATACGTCGGTGCGTACGGGAGTTGCCGTCTTGTCGGGTGTGACGAACGCGTCACGCGCTGGCTCGGGATCACCCTGCTGCCGCAGGCGGGCGTCGCGCTCGGAATGAGCGCGATCGTACTGGAAACCATGGGCGATAAAGGCGTTCTGGTACGCAATATCGTCCTGTTCGCCGTTCTGGTCTACGAGTTGATCGGACCGGTTCTGACCAAGATCGCCCTGACGCGAGCGGGCGATATCAAAGAGAAGACCGACGAGGGCTTCGACCGCGAGGCGTTTCTGGCGTCGCAGGGCGAAAAGAAGTGAAAACCCCGGCGGGGAGCGCCGCTCTCCGCCGATTTTTATAAACGAACGGAGGTGGCATAGTGAACGGTAAACGTGACCGCGCGGGACGCGCTCTTCTGATCGTCCTGTTTCTTTGTATGCTTGTCTTCGGCTGCGTCGTAATCGCACTTGCCGTGCACTTCGCCTACGTTCGCTATACGGGAGATTTCGGCAGCGGCTCGCTTGCCGGGCTTTCGTCGCTCCCCGTTCCGATCCTCGTTCTGATCCTCGGTGCGCCGCTGCTCGGGTTCCTCTTCGCTTCGCTCGTGACCTTCCGCGCGATCCGCCGCGCACAAAAAAAGGAAGAAGCCGAGCGCGAGAACGATCCCGAGAGGGAAGACGGGGACGGCGATTTCTTATAATTTGAGGAATGAAAATGGAAAGACCTTTTGCACGCGCGACCGTCTCGGAAAAGGCGGAGAAATCGTTGAAGAGCGGACAGGTCAGGGTGTTCGGCGAGGAAGTCCTCTCGGTCACGGGCGACTACGCACAGGGCGATATCGTCGACGTTTACTCGAAGAAGGGGAAATACCTCGGTTCGGGCTTCGTGAACGACGCGTCCAAACTCCGGATCCGGCTGCTCTCCCGCAACCCCAACGACCGCTTTGACGGGGCGTTCTGGCGTCGCCGTCTGCAATACGCCGTCGACTATCGCAAGACCGTGATGGGCGACGATTTTGCTTGCTGCCGCCTGATCTTCGGGGACGCCGACGGCTTTCCCGGGCTGACGGTCGACCGCTTCGGCGACGTGCTCGTCGCCGAGGTGCTGTCTCTCGGGTGCGAACGCGTCAAAGAGACGATTTTCAACGGACTTCGTGAGATCCTTACCTCGATGGGCGAAACCGTTACGGTGATCTACGAGCGGAGCGACAGCCCGATCCGCGCTCTCGAGGGATTGCCCATCTTATCGGGCGCGTTCCTCGATCTGCGCCCCGATCCGACCGCTCTCTTTGAACTGACGCTTGAAGAAAACGGGATCGTTTACCGCGTCAACTACGGAGAGGGGCAGAAGACCGGCTTCTTCCTTGACCAGAAGTACAACCGGCAGGCGGTCGCGCGGCTCGCGAAAGGGCGCCGCGTCCTCGACTGCTTCACCCACACCGGGGCGTTCGCGCTCAACGCCGCCAAGGGCGGCGCCGCGTCGGTGGTCGCCGTCGATATCTCGGACGCCGCCGTTGCCCTCGCCCGCGAAAACGTTGTTCTGAACGGCTTTTCCGACCGGGTTTCGGTGATCTGCGCCGACGTGTTCGACTACCTTGCCGAACTCGAGAAAAACAAGCGGCGGGACTTTGATCTGATCGTTCTTGATCCCCCCGCGTTCACCAAGAGCAACGCGACCGTTTCCGCCGCCTACCGCGGCTACCGCGAGATCAACGCCCGCGCCATGCGCCTGCTCCCGCGCGGCGGGTACCTTGCGACCTGTTCCTGCTCGCATTTTATGACCGCGTCGCTCTTCCGCAATATGCTCCACGACGCGGCAAACGACGCCGGCGTTTCGCTCCGTCAGATCGAGGAGCGTCAGCAGGCGCCCGATCATCCCATTCTCTGGAACGTACCCGAGACCGAATATCTGAAGTTCTGCCTGTTTCAGGTAGTGTGAGGGAAACATGACCGAAAAACTCTACGAAAAAGACGGTTCGCTCCTTTCGTTTTCGGCGACCGTTCTCGCCTGTGAACCGACCAAAACCGGTTTCGCCGTGACGCTCGACCGGACGGCGTTCTTTCCCGGCGGGGGCGGACAGGCGTGCGACGTCGGAACGCTCGGGGGGATCCCCGTCACCGGCGCGTCGCTTGACGGGGACGCGGTGATCCACGATACGAGCGCCCCGCTTGTGGTCGGCTCGACCGTTTCGGGCGAGGTCGACCGTTCGGTGCGGTTCCCCCGGATGCAGTGCCACACCGCCGAGCATATCGTCTCGGGGCTGATCCACGCGCGCTACGGCTACGACAACGTCGGTTTCCACCTCGGCGAGGACGAGGTGACGATGGACTTTAACGGGGAACTGACGCGGGAACAACTGGAGGAGATCGAGGATCTTGCCAACCGTGTCGTGTATTCCGACGTTCCGGTTACGGTATCCTTTCCGTCAACCGAAGAGTTAGCGAACCTTTCCTACCGCAGTAAACTGGATCTTACCGAGAACGTCCGGCTGGTCACGGTCGAGGGGTGTGACGTCTGCGCCTGTTGCGCGCCGCACGTATCGAAGACCGGGGAGATCGGGCTGATCCGTCTGCTCGGCTTTATCCGCTACAAGGGCGGGGTGCGAATCCGGCTTGTCGCCGGGGAAAAGGCGCTTGCCGACTACCGCGCGCGCTGCCGTGCGGCGCAGACCGTGTCCGAACTGCTTTCCGTTCCGCAGGAAAAGATCGCCGAGGGAGTGTCCCGCGCGCTTGCCGCGTCCGATACGCTCGCGCAGAATAACGCCGCCCTGCGCCGCCGCCTTGCTGAACTGTTGGCGAGCAACGCGACGCCGACCGAGGGCAACCGCGTGTTCTTTCTTTCCGATATTGAGAGCGATCCCGACGTCGCGCGGCACCTCGCGGCGATCGCGATCCGGTCGACCGGGGGGATCGTCGCCGTCTGCTACGGAAAAAACGAGAAGGGTTTCCGCTATCTGCTCGCGTCGGAAAAGGTCGATCTGCGCGGCGTTCTTCCCGAAATCAACCGCGCGCTTTCGGGGCGCGGCGGCGGGAAACCCGGCATGGCGGAAGGGACTTTTGCCGCGTCAGAGGAAGAGATCAAGCGATTCTTCGGCGCCGAATAGGGCGGTTTTTGTAAAAAGCGCTTGACAAACCAGAAAAGCGTGCTATAATAGGAACGTCAAAAGCGTTGACCGGAAACCAGTAGGGAGTTTGTTTTTCTTCAGAGAGACCGCCGGGCGGTGTAAGGCGGCAGAGAGTGTTCCCCCGAATTACGTTCCGCGAGCCGGATCCTTGAAACCCGCAAGGGAAGGGGATCCCGGGCGCCCCCGTTACAGGGCGGGGACGTGACGGCACAGCCGCGCGTCCGTGAGGTCCGTTTCGCAAGGGACGGATAAATTGAGGTGGTACCGCGGGTTTTCGTCCCGTCCTCTGTATTCCGAGGACGGGCTTTTTCGTTCTCGAGAAAAGAAAGGAAAAAACAATGGCACTCAAACTTTCTATGCTGATCGTTTTCTCGCTCGCGATGGTCGCGATCGGGATCTGGTGTCGGCGTTCCGCCACCGACGTCTCGGGCTTCGTGCTCGCGGGGCGCGCCGTCGGTCCCTGGATGACGGCGTTCGCCTACGGAACGTCCTATTTCTCGGCGGTCATCTTCGTCGGCTACGCCGGCCAGTTCGGCTGGA
>CAMZBE010000081.1 GCA_947304475.1 uncultured Clostridia bacterium | reverse complement strand
GGAGACGACCGGAGTTGCGGCAGCGGCGCAGAGCGGCGTTGAGACGATCCGCAGATACGTCAGCCGCGGAATCGAGGAACTGAAGAACGCCAACTACATCGGCAAATACTGCACCTCGGCGCTCGACGCGCTTGCGAAGATCTACGCCTACTGGTGGATCATCTTCGGCGTCGTCGCCCTGATCGAGTGCTTCTTCGGCTACCGTCTGTTCCGTCTCGAACTGGCGCTCGTCGGTTTCGTCGGCGGCTTCGTCGGCGGCTTGATCCTTTTCCCGTACCTTGTCAAACTGATCCCCGCTATGGCGGATACTCCGATCGTCCAGACCATTATCGCGGCGATCCTCGCTTCGACCAACCACGCGCTTCTGTACCGCATCCTGATCGGCGTCGTTCTCGCGATCCTCGCCTTCCTGCTTCTGAAGGTCATCATCGTTCTTCTGACCGGTCTGATCGGCGGCGCGATCGCGCTGGTGCAACTCACCTGCAAGATCGGCGCGGTGCAGAGAACGCTGCTCGAAGGCAACGCGATCGTCGAAAAGATCTTCAGCGTCACCTCGAAACTCGGGCTCGGCATCAACGCATTGACCGTCGCTCTGATCATCGGAATCGTCGTCGGTCTGCTCGGCGTCGTGTTCCAGTTTGCCAATACTGCAAGGAAAAGAGCGTAAGTCAACGCTTTGAACGAAGCCGCAACGGTTCCAAGCCGTTGCGGCTGCTTTATGTAAAGAAATGAGGAAAAAGAAATGACCGACAGCGTGATCCCGGGCATCGGGTTCCATCACATCGGACTGAAAGCGGCGGATTTCAAGGCGAGTTGCGCGTTCTACGCCGCGCTCGGCATGAAAGAGGTGCTCTCGTGGGGCGAGGGTGAACGCACGATCGCCCTGTTCGATATCGGCGACGGTGGGAAGATCGAGATCTTTGCAAACGGCGGGGAAGAGTACTCGGCCAACGGCAAGTGGATCCATTTCGCCCTGCACGTCGACGACGTGGACGCCGCCTACGCCGCGGCGCTCTCGGCGGGTGCGACGGTCGTAACGCCGCCGAAAACCGTCGAACTGGCGTCGCGTCCCTATCTTGCGACCATCCGCGTCGCGTTCGTCGCGGGGCCGGACGGGGAACAGATCGAACTGTTCCGCGAACTCGAGGACAAACGGAAATGACGAGGATCAGATACGAGGACGCGCCCGAGCGTCTTGCGAATATCGTCGACCGCGAGAGTAGCGGCATGGCGCGCTTCTACGTCGGGATCGACGGCGCCGACCGAGAGAAGATCGCGTCGCTTGCGGGCGAACTTGCCGCGCGGGTATCCGGCTTCGTGATCCCGACCGACGCGTTTTCGTTCCCGCTTCGCGCCGTGACGCCCGCGCGGAACGCGACGCCGGGCGGCGCGTTCGACTACGAACGCTTCACCCGCGAGGTCGTGCGTCCCTTTCTTGCGAAGGAACTGCCGGTCTACGGCGTCTACCGCGAAGAAGTGCGCGGGACCGTCGAACGCGTGAAGGTCCCCGCGTGCGGGGTATATATCGTTGCCGGACGCTACGCGCTTCACCCCGAGATCCCCGATCTCTACGACCTTCGGATCGTGCTTGACTGCGGCGGGGAACCAGACGAAGCGATGCGCGCCTACCTCTCGGCGTATATGATCGCGGAACTCTCGGATATCGTCGTCACCCGGGAGGGGGACGCCGACGGCGGGGAAGAGGACGGAGACTTTTCCGGCTTTTCGCTCCCGCTGACGCTTGGCGGCGACGCCTGAACAATCGGAAAAACGGCGGGCATTTCAGCCCGCCGTTTTTTGCCCCTCGGTCAACGAAACGTCTCCCGTCGGAAACCCGACGGGAGACGCTTCACTTGCGCCCTTTTCGGGGGCGCAAACTTCACCGCGGCGTAAGCCGCCGCATCGCGCCGCACAACGTGCGGTACTTCACGCGAAGCGCGCTTCGCCCTTAGGGGGGCGGTCGTCAAAAACGCAGGAAAGCACGCTTCGTACAGGGCGTCATCCCTTGTGACTTTCAAGCCAGGCGTCGACCTTCGCCTTCGCGATGCACGAGATCTTTTCAACCGGATAGGGCGACGCTTCGCCGCCGTTGGTGTAGACGAAATATCTGCCGTCTTCGGTCGCGTAGAGCGTCTCTTCGTAGCCGGCGGGATCGCCGTAGAAGCCGTGCACGTTCTTCGAGATCACCTGTGCCGTTTCGGTGTCATAGTCAATGCCTCTGATGGTTTTCTTCATTTTGATTTTCCTTTCTTTCTATGTTCTGTACGGTCATCATTCCCCCGTGAAACGGTTTTCATTCACAGAGCGGGGAAAAAGAGATTACAGTCCGAGCCCCGCCGCGCCGATGATCCCGGCGTCGTTGCCGAGTTGGGCGATGCGGACGGCGCACTTGTCGGGAGACTTTCTCGTGTACTGTTCGGTCTTGATGATCTCGAGCAGCGGCTTCAGCAGCGTGTCGCCCTCGTTGCAGATCCCGCCGCCGATCGAAAGGACTTCGGGCTGGAAGATATTGATCATGTTGGTCAGACCGCAGGCGAGATATTCGATATATTCGCGCACGACCTCGGCGCCAACGGCGTCGCCCTGCTTCATCGCCGAGAAGGCGGTGCGGGCGGACACCCGTCCGTTTGCGTCGAACTCGTCGACCATCAGGGAGGGGATCCCCTTGATCTTGCACTCGTTGACCTTTTCACGCGTCATGTTGATCAGACCGGTCGCGGAACTGTACGCTTCCCAGCAGCCGCGCCGTCCGCAGGAGCAGGGACGACCGCCCTTCTCGATCACGGTGTGACCGAGTTCGCCCGCCGCGTGGTTGAAGCCCGAGTAGACCTTGCCGTCGATGACGATCCCGCCGCCGACGCCGGTCCCGAGGGTGATCATGACCGATTTTCTCGTTCCCTTCGCCGCACCCGAGAGCGCCTCGGCGAGAGCGGCGGCGTTGGCGTCGTTCTCGATCAGGACCTTCTTCACGGGCAAAAAGGACTTGAAAACGTCCGCGATGGGGAAGCGGAAAAACGGGATGTTGTTCGAGTATTCGACCACGCCGGTATCGCTGTTCGCGGTGCCGGGGGTGGCGATGCCGACCGAGGCGACCTCGTCGAGCGGGATGCCGCACTCCTTCAACAGTTTGGCGGACAGGTCCGCCATATCCTTCACGATCAGTTCGGGGGCACGGTCGGGTTTGGTGGGGACGCTCCCTTTCTTCACGATCTTGAGATCGCCGTCGCAGATGCCGACCGCGATGTTGGTGCCGCCGAGGTCAACGCCGATGTAATAAGCCATGTTTTCTCCTTGCCGGGCCGCGTTCCGGCCCTTGATTTCGTATTCCGGCGCCGCCCGGCGCCGTGGATTCTCTTCCTTCTACATTATACCCGCGCGCGTAGACAAAGTCAAGCGTAAAATCGAAAATAGCGCGGAAAAAAGGGCGTCTTCCGGACAGTTCCCGCGCTTCGGCGGCAAAGCGCCCCCCTCTCCACGCAGATGTAGAAAATGAAGCCGGATTTTTGTGCGAAACGCACAATTTTCAAAAACCGTTTTTAGATACTGCTCCCAAGAGCGGTTCTGCGAAAAATAGTAATTGAAAATTAACAAATATATACGCCGGTTTTCAAAAACCGTTTGTTTATACGACTTTTTACGACTTTAACTTGTTATTTTCAGTTACTCCTTACTTTTAGAGTGCCGAAAAGAGACGGCTGATCGAGCGCCGGACGGGCGATTTCAGGTTTCCGACGGCGCAAAACGCTCTCCGCGTGCGGCTTTTTGCGTGCTCCCGCGGGCGTTTTTATAAAAATATAGAACTTGACTTTTCACCGCCCGTGTGGTAAAATACGAACAGACTTATATGGGAGTACTATGCCATTTCCTCCCCAGCGGGTCTAAAATCTTTGGAGGTCAAACGGTATGAAAACAAGCAAACTGACACGGCTGATCGCCTTTTTCCTGGCGGCGCTCTGCTGTGTCGGAACGATCGTCGTTACCGGCTCTGCCAGCGCCCCCGGCTCTTCCGCCGCAAGCGCAGAAGAGGAGCAGGAAGCGGCGTCTTCGATCACTTCGATGCGCGAGTACCTGGATGCGATCAAGTATTCCGAATACTACAACGCGTACCGGAACCAGCCGGCAGGCATCGCGAACGTCGACGTCGACCTGACCGCCTTCACGGCGAACGCCGCGGCGGCTGCGACCAGACGCCTTTCCGACATGACCGACGCCGAACTCGAGGCGCTCGGGGTTGCGGGACAGGTCACGGCGGAGCAGAAGGCGAAGTCGGTGTATATCGCCGACAACGGCTCGGTTTCGTTCACGGTCAACGTTCCGTCCGCCGGACTCTACTTCATCGCGATCGACTATCTGACGGTCAACGGCACCGTCAACAACGTCGAACGCAAATTCTACGTCAACAACTCGGTTCCTTTCAAGGAAGCGAGTTCGCTTCGTTTCGCGAAAAACTGGCAATACCTTTACGAGAACGCTGAGGGAAGCAAAGAATTTACCCGCGACCTGAACGGCAACGACATTCAGCCGGAACTCGTTCAGATTAACCGGTGGGGAACCTACGTCTGCAACGACTCGGTCGGCTACACCAACGGGTATTTCATGTTCTTCCTCGCGGAGGGGAACAACATCCTGACTTTTGAAGCCCTGCGCGAGCCGGTCATCTTCGGCGGGATTGAACTCATCGCCGCGACCGAGGATTCGCCCTACCGTTCGATCACCATGCAGCAGTACCTCGAGAAGGTCGCACAGTACCCGAACGGTACTCAGATGGCATCGAAGGACGCCAAGACCGTCGTCGAGGCGGAGACGCCCGATTTCGTTTCGGACAACTCGGTCTTTATGACCAGCGACCGCAGTTCCGCGATCAACTCGCCCTCATCCGCGAAGGCGCAACTCTTCAACGTCATCGGCGCGGAGAGTTTCAACACCATCGGGCAGTGGGCGGCGTACACCTTCACCGTCTCGGAAGACGGGCTCTATAAGATCGCGATGCGCTTCCAGCAGTCGGCGCTGCAGGGTATGTTCGTTTGTCGCACCGTCCGTCTCTGGAGTGAGAACCGCAATCCCGCCGCAGGCGTCGTTTACGGCGAGGGCGACGGCGTCAACTCCCGTATCCCCACCGTGCCTTACGAAGAGGCGTACAACACCCGCTTTGATTTTTCGAAGAAATGGCAATCTTCCTTTTTGACCGACGGTCAGACCGACGAAAACGGCGATCCGATCGATTTTCTCTTCTATTTTAATAAAGACCAACAGTACACTGTCTACTACGAAGTCTCGCTCGGAAGTCTTGCCGACAAGATCCAGGCGGTCGAAGAAGCGCTCCGTGAGATCAACGCAGCGTATCTGAGTATTATCAAGATCACCGGCGCCACCCCCGACGAGCACAAGGACTACGATTTCCGCATAAACATTTCGGATTCGGTCTACGCTCTCAACTATCAGGCGATCAACCTTGCGAAAATCGTCGAGGAGTTCGAGGAACTCTGCGGCACCAAAGGTTCGCACATCGCGACGCTGACCACCATTTCGAACCTGCTTTCGACGATGGGAATTAAGGAAGAAAACATCGCGAAGAACGTTGAAAACCTGAAGACCTATCTCGGTACGCTCGGTACCTGGATCAACGACTCGAAAACCTCTTCGATGACGGTCGACAAGATCGTGATCCAGTCGGGCGACGCCAAGAAGCCGAAGGCGAAGGCGAACGTTTTCCAGTCGATCGGTTTTGAAATCCGGTCTTTCGTGATGTCCTTCTTCATCGATTACGACAACATGGGCGTCACGCGCAAAGAAGCAAAGAGCAAGGACGCTCTGAACGTCTGGCTCGCCGAAGGGCGTGACCAGTCGAAGATCTGGCGTTCGATCGTTGACAGCGGGTTCACCGAAACGACCAACATCCCGGTTTCGCTGAAACTGGTCACGGCGAGCACCCTGCTCCCGTCGGTTCTGGCGAAGAGCGGCCCCGACGTCTACCTCGGACGGGGAAGCGCGGACGTTATCAACTACGCGATCCGTGGCGCGATTGATCCGATCAGTGATTTCAACGATTACGAGAAGGCAATCTACGGCGCGGACGGGCTCCCGAACACGGAGGACGACGTCTACTCGCCCACCGCGGTCAATATGCTGACGCTGGTGAATAAGACCTACGGCCTGCCTCTGACGATGAACTTCCCGATGATGTTCTACCGGCTCGACGTTCTGGTCGACCTCGGCGTCTCCGCCCCGACCACCTGGGACGAGGTGCTGTCCCTGCTTCCGATCCTGCAGTCGAACAACCTGGCGATCGGGATTACATACACCCTGGCCCTCGACTTCTTCCTCTATCAGAACGGAGGAAGTATGTGGAAGTACGAGGACAATCCCGAGTACGCCGGCGCGCAGATCGGGCTTGACACCAACGAGGGGCTTTACGCCTTCCAGTACTGCACGCGGCTCTACACCGACTACGGATTGGCGGTCAAATTCGACGCCGCCAACC
>CAMZBE010000080.1 GCA_947304475.1 uncultured Clostridia bacterium | reverse complement strand
GTTCTTCAAGACCTTTATCCGGGAGACGCGGGACGAGCCCTACGGGAAAGCCGCACCCGACGAGAAATCCGACGACGGGAAAGGAGACCGGGAAGATGAAGTTTGACCGTTCGGTCAAGCGTGAGATCGGCTACGTTTCGATCGGTACGCTTCTGCTCACGGCGGCGGAGATCGGCGTCTTCTTCGCGCTCGGCTACTATACCGCGGATGTTCTGTACGGCGCGATTCTCTCGGCTTGTGCCGGGATCTTAAACTTCTTTTTGCTCGCCGTCACGGTGACGCGCGCGCTCTCGTATCCCCCCGAAGAGGAAGCGGCGGCGAAAGGTCTGCTCAAACTTTCGCGCATCGCGCGTATGTTTTTCCTGCTGGCGGCGCTTGCCGTCGGCGCGATCCTGTTCAACTGGATCTCTACCCTGATCACGATCTTTTTCCCGCGCGTCATCATCGGCGTACGCGCCGTTGCCGTCAAGCGCGAAGCCGCCGCGTTCCCGGTTGAAACCGAGGAAACAACCGAGGAAACGGACGAGCCCGCGCAAACCGACGGCGCCGAAACGGTAACGAAAGGAAGTGAGGACGACGGAACCGACGAAAACCGAATATAAGGACGCACCGGTCTCCCTGCGCGACCGGGTGCTGACGCGGCTCTGGTTCGTTCTGATGCTTCTGCCGCTCGTCGGCGGGATGCTCCTGAACCTTTTCTTAACGCCGCCGAGCGAGGGGATCACGGTCACCGGCGCGCAGATCTACTTTACGGTCTCGCTTCCCTTCGAGAACCTGCCCGCCCCGATCCGCGACCTTCCGATCACCGAGTCACAGGTCAACTCTGCTCTGGTCCTGCTCTTCCTGCTCTTCTTCTGCCTGTTCCTGACGCAAGGAATGCGCGCCCGCGGAAAATCGGCGCGCCAGGTACTCGCCGAGTTCATCGTCGAGAAGGTCGAGGGGTTCGTTTCGAGCACCATGGGAGAGGGGTACGCCGGATTTCCGCCCTTCATCTGCGCGATCTTAATGCTCTCGGCGTTCTCAAGCCTGCTTTCGCTGCTCGGTCTGTACGCCCCGACGTCGGATATCAACGTGGTCGGCGGGTGGGCGATCCTGGTCTTCCTGATGATCACGCGCTACAAACTCAAAGCGGGCTTCGGCTCCTACGTCAAGGGATTCCTCGAACCGATCCCAGTGCTGGCGCCCTTCAACGTGCTGAGTGAATTCTCCACCCCGATCTCGATGGCGTTCCGCCATTACGGCAACGTGATGAGCGGCGGCGTCATCGCCACGCTGGTCTACGCGGGGCTCGCCGGTCTTTCAACCGCGGTCTTCGGCTGGCTGCCCGGTTTTCTCGGGGATATCCCCTTCTTCCAGATCGGCATTCCCGCCGTTCTCTCGATCTACTTCGATCTCTTCTCGGGGTGTCTGCAGGCGTTCATCTTCGCCATGCTGACCATGCTCTATATCTCGCTCGCCGCCCCCGAAAAAGAGAGTACGTAAAACAACGGTAAATCACACCAAGAACAATAAACGGAGGAACAATCAATGGAACTCGCAATCGCCCTTATCTTCGCCGCCTGCGCTCTCGGCGCCGGTATCGCCATGATCGCCGGGATCGGTCCCGCGATCGGGGAAGGTTACGCCGTCGGTAAATCCTGTGAGATCATCGGCCGTCAGCCCGAATGCAAGGGCTCGGTCACGACCACGATGCTGATGGGCTGCGCCGTCGCGGAAACCACCGGTCTTTACGCGCTGGTCATCGCGATCCTGCTGATCTTCGTCGCCCCCAACCTGATGGGCAACAAACTGGTCAGCCTGATCCGCGACAACAAGGATATGGTCAAGGAACTCGCCGAAGCGGCGAAGTCTGCCAATCCGTAATCCTCCCCGCGCCGCGCCGTCGGGCGGCTTCCCCTTATCCGACGGAGAAAGAGGGTATCTGACATGACGCATCTGCTCTTTGCAGAGGGCAAATTCCTGGAAGTTATCTCGGTCAACTTCTGGCAGATGATCATTTCGATATTGAACCTCGTGATCCTGTATCTGATCCTGAAAAAGTTTCTCTTCAAACCCGTGAAGAAAACGCTTGCCGATCGGCGCGCACAGGTGGACGACCTCTACGGCTCCGCCGAAGCGGCGAAGAGCGAAGCGGAGACCGCGCGGGACGAGTACACAGCCAAACTCGGCAACGCCGACGAGAGCGCGCGGCAGATCGTGTCCGACGCGACCAAGCGCGCAAACGAGCGGGCGGACGAGATCGTGGGCGGAGCGAAAGAGGAGGCGGAACGCCTCCGTCACCGCGCCGACGAGGAGATCGCCCAGGAAAGGAAAAAGGCGCTCAACGAGGTCAAGAACGAGATCTCGGATATCTCGGTCGAGATCGCCGAAAAGGTGGTCGGACGCGAGATCCGGGAGGAGGATCACCGCGAGATGATCGATCAGTTCATCCGCGATCTGGAGGACGGGGACCGTGTCTGACGTTGCGAAGGAATACGGCGCCGCGCTCTGGTTGCTCGCCCACGAGGACGGGATCGAGGATCAACTGCTCGAAGAGACGCTGACGGCGTCCGGCGTACTGCGGGACAATCCCGCGTATCTCTCGCTCCTGTCTTCGCCCGACCTGACCAAGGAGGAACGCTCCTCCGCCGTCGTCCGGGCGTTTGCCGGGGGGCACCGGTATCTTATCAACTTCCTTTCGATGATGGTCGAACGCGGTTACAGCCGGGAGATCCCGGGCTGCCTCGACGAATATCTGCGTCTCTACCGTGATGATCGCGGGATCGCCGTGGCGAAAGTAGTCTCCGCGCGCCCCCTCACCGACGGGGAGAAGAGCAAATTGGTCGCCGCGCTCGTTCGCCGCTACGACGTGAAGGTTGAGGCGGAATACAAAGTCGATCCGTCGCTGCTCGGCGGGATCAAGGTCGAGATCTCGGGGGTTCTCCTCGACGGCTCGGCGCGCCGGCGGCTTGACGGCGTGAAAGCCGACCTGTCCTCTCTTACACTTTGATATTTCTGCGGTCGACGGGCAGACGGCCGCTTATACGCCGGGTTTTCCCGGCTTCCCCGCTCCGGCGGGACTGCCCGAATATCCGATGAAAGGATTGTAAAACCTTGAAACTTCGTCCCGAAGAAATCAGCAGTATCATCAAGGAACAGATCCGTACCTACGACAGCCGGCTGAAGCAGGCGGAAGTGGGGACGGTCATCCTTGTCGGCGACGGGATCGCGAAGGTCCACGGGCTCGAGAACTGCATGGCGAACGAACTTCTCGCCTTTGAGGGCGGGGAGACCGGTATGGCGCTCAACCTCGAAGAGAACGTGGTGTCGGTCGTGCTTCTTTCGAACGACGCCGGGATCAAGGAGGGCGACACCGTCAAACGGACGGGCAGCGTCGTCAGCGTCCCGGTCGGAGACGCCATGCTCGGCAGAACGGTCAACGCCCTCGGCGAGCCCATCGACGGCAAAGGTCCGATCGCCGCGGCGGGACGCCGCCCCATCGAGAGCGACGCGCCCGGCATCATCAAGCGCAAGAGCGTCAGCGTCCCACTGCAAACCGGGATCAAGGCGATCGACAGTATGATCCCGATCGGCCGCGGTCAGCGCGAACTGATCATCGGCGACCGCCAGACCGGGAAGACCACGATCGCCCTCGACACGATCCTGAACCAGAAGGGCAAAGGCGTGCTCTGCGTCTACGTCGCGATCGGACAGAAGAACGCCACCGTCGTTCAGTTTGCCGAAACGCTCCGTGCGGCGGGCGCCGCCGACTATACCGTCGTGGTCTCGGCGACCGCGGCGGATCCCGCGCCGCTCCAGTATATCGCGCCCTACGCGGGCTGCGCGATCGCGGAGTACTTCATGGCGCAGGGCAAGGACGTTCTGATCGTCTACGACGACCTCTCGAAGCACGCCGTCGCCTACCGCGCCCTCTCGCTTCTGATCCGGCGTCCGCCGGGACGTGAGGCGTACCCCGGCGACGTCTTCTATCTCCATTCGCGGCTTCTCGAGCGCGCGGCGCGCGTCGCCCCCGAATACGGCGGCGGTTCGATCACCGCGATCCCGATCATCGAGACGCAGGCGGGCGACGTTTCCGCCTATATCCCGACCAACGTCATCTCGATCACCGACGGGCAGATCTTCCTTGAAAGCGAACTCTTCCACGCGGGCGTCATGCCGGCGGTGAACCCGGGTATCTCGGTCAGCCGCGTCGGCGGCAACGCGCAGATCAAGGCGATGAAAAAGGTCGCCGGGACGCTCAAACTGCTCTACTCCCAGTACCGGGAACTGCAGGCGTTCGCGCAGTTCGGCTCGGATCTCGACGCCGACACCAAGGACCGCCTTGCGCTCGGCGAGCGCATCGTCGCGATCCTGAAGCAGGATAAGAACGCCCCCGTTGCGGTCGAGCATCAAGTCGCGATCATCTACGCAACGGTCAACGGATACCTGAAGAACGTGCCGGTCGAGAAGGTGCCCGAATACGAAAGCGGGCTGTTCCGCTTCCTCGACCAGAAGTACGACGAACTGATGCAGATTATCCGCGAGACCGGAAACCTGCCCGACGAGGACTCGCTCGCCGCCGCCATCGGGGCGTGGACAGCCGAATTCCTGAAATCCCTGTAATTCAGACCGTTCCGCGAAAACGGAAAGAAAGGAGGCGCCATGGGCGCTGACGTAAAAGCGATCCGGAACCGGATCCGCAGCGTGGAATCCACCATGCACATCACGAAGGCGATGGAACTGGTCGCCTCGTCGAAACTCCGTCACGCAAACGAACGGATGGAGAACAGTCGCTTCTTCTTCGAGACGCTGGTCGCCTCGCTCTCCGACTTCGGGGACGGGATCGCCGAATCGGCGTTCGCCCCCCGCAAAGAGGTCAGACGGCGCGCGCTGGTGGTGATCGCGGGCGACCGCGGACTTGCCGGCGGGTATAACAACAACGTCTTCAAGACCGCCGCGGCTGCGGTCGCCGACGGGCTTCCCTACGCGGTGCTCCCGATCGGACGGCGCGCGGGCGAACACTTCAAACGGCGGGGTATCCCGTGTCTTATGGACAAAACCCCCACCCTGGAGGGCTTCACGCTCGAGGATTGCTCGAAGGTCGGAAAACTCCTGGCGGACGGTTACCGTCGCGGGGAGTATGACGAAGTCAAGTTGATCTTCACCGACTATATCACGATGCTCTCGCAGAATCCGGCTACCTTGCCGCTCCTGCCGCTCGATCCGCCGAAGGGAGAAACGGTCGGGCAGCACGCCGAGACCATCTACGATCCGAGTGCCGAAGACCTGTCGGGTATGATCTGGGGCGCGGTGTGCGAGAGTTTCACCTCGGAACTCGCGGCGCGCAGGACCGCGATGGACGCGGCGTCCAAGAACGCGTCCGAGATGATCGACACGCTTTCGCTCCGCTACAACCGCGCGCGGCAATCCGCCATCACGCAGGAGATCACCGAGATCATCGGCGGCTCCGAACAACAGTAATAACCAAAAGGAAGGAAACAACCGATGGAGAAACATATCGGTCACGTCACGCAGGTCATCGGACCGGTCGTCGACGTGCGGTTCGAGGACGGAGAACTCCCCGCTCTGAACCATGCCATCGAGATCGACCGGCAGGGCAAACGCCTGGTGGTCGAGGTGTCCCAGCACATCGGGGACGGCAGCGTGCGCTGTATCGCCATGTCCTCGACCGACGGACTTGTCCGGGGCGCCGAGGCGGTCGACACCGGACGCGGGATCACCGTCCCGGTCGGCGAAAAAACTCTCGGGCGTATCTTCAACGTACTGGGTGAGGCGGTCGACGACCAACCCGATCCCGAGAACGTCGAGCGGTGGGAGATCCACCGTCCCGCCCCGACCTACGAGGAACAGAAGTCCGAAACCGAGATCCTCGAGACCGGCATCAAGGTCATCGACCTGATCTGCCCCTACTCGAAGGGCGGTAAGATCGGACTGTTCGGCGGCGCGGGCGTCGGCAAGACCGTTATCATCATGGAACTGATCAACAATATCGCCAAACAGCACGGCGGTATCTCGGTCTTTACCGGCGTCGGGGAGCGTACCCGCGAGGGCAACGACCTGTATAACGAAATGAAAGAATCGGGCGTTCTTTCCAAGACCGCCCTGGTCTACGGGCAGATGAACGAGCCGCCCGGAGCGAGAATGCGCGTCGGTCTTTCCGGGCTGACGATGGCGGAATACTTCCGCGACCGCGAGGGGCAGGACGTTCTGCTCTTCATCGACAACATCTTCCGCTTCACGCAGGCGGGTTCCGAAGTGTCCGCTCTGCTCGGGCGTATGCCTTCCGCCGTCGGCTACCAGCCGACCTTGGCGACCGAGATGGGCGCGCTGCAGGAACGGATCACCTCGACCAACCGCGGTTCGATCACCTCGGTTCAGGCGGTGTACGTCCCCGCCGACGACCTGACCGATCCGGCGCCCGCCACCACCTTTGCGCACCTCGACGCGACCACGGTTCTTTCGCGTACCATCGCGTTGCAGGGGATCTATCCCGCCGTCGATCCGCTCGATTCGACGAGCCGGAT
>CAMZBE010000079.1 GCA_947304475.1 uncultured Clostridia bacterium | reverse complement strand
AAAATCGTTCATAGTATTATAGCACAACAAAAAAAGATTTTCCATACAGTTTTGACAAATAATCCTTTTTAAGACAATGTTTACAAATTGTTCATATTCGCCCCGTCGAAAACGGACTGCAAAGTGTTGCAAACGACGGGCGGGTGTGCTATAATTAACCTGCCTCGTAAACCGTTTCAGACGAGCAAAGGCCACACGTTTCCGTAGCTCAGCAGGATAGAGCGACCGCCTCCTAAGCGGGGCGCTCGCGTTCTTTATCACTTTCGCGCAAGATTCAGAACACCGAAAACGGACCGGACGGGTGCGTTTTCTAAGCAGCCGCGCTTTCTCTCAAGTTTCCCTTTCCTTTGCGCTTCGCGCGGATGCGGGTTCTGAATCACCTCGGGAACACGTCAATACCGGAAACCTTTGAGAATCAAGGATTTCCGTATATATAAATCAATTAAATACCGGTCATCGGAGGACAGTACGCCGTAGCGTAGGGGATCGTAAAGCATTTGCTTTGCAGGCCGCCTGTCGGATAAGATGTCGAGTGCGCTCGGAATGAAGGGGGGTACCCTTTTGTTGCCGGGCTTATTTTAACGGAGGTTTTTATGGAAACGAAAACAGTTACGCTCGCACCGCTCACGCCGGATGACCGTGAACGGTTCATCCTCGACAATCAGGAGGCCTTTCGCTTCGGAGCGATGGAAGAATTCGGCTGCCGTGACGATCACATGGAAGAAGACGGCGAGATCATTTCCCGCGCCACGATCGAGCGATGTATCGACGGCGAACATTCCGAGGCGCTGCGTATTCTGGAAGACGGACGTCCCGTGGGCGGTGCCGTTGTAAAACTTGATCCCGTTTCACATCACAACGAACTGGAACTGCTCTTTGTTACGCCGCACGAACACAGCAAAGGCGTCGGATTCCGCGCGTGGCAGTTGATCGAAGAACGATATCCGGATACTATCGTGTGGGAAACCTGCACGCCGTATTTTGAAACCCGAAATATTCACTTCTACGTGAACAAGTGCGGATTTCATATCGTCGAGTTCTTCAACTGTAAACACCCCGATCCGCACGATCCGGCAACGGGAGAGGTCAACAACTACGACGACGGCGACGGCTTTGACGAGATGTTCCGGTTTGAAAAACGGATGAAAACCTGAAAAAACAGCTGTTTTCGTTTTCCGTCCGCCCGGTCCTCCCGAAGCGGGACCGCCGCCTCGCCGTTTCCGGACGCCCCTTTTTCCGCTTCCGCGGTATCCCCGCCGCCCGAACCCAACCGCACGTTTTTTCAAAAAGGACTTGCTTTTTCAAAAAAGCGGTGGTATAATAAGAAAAGTAAGAAATGTAAGATGCTCGGAAAGGAGAACGCGGGTGAAAAAGACCGTTTTGCAGGATCGCTTCATCGTCAGCGTGAAGGTGGGACCGAAGGGGCAGATCACGATCCCGGCGATCGCGCGGCAGATGTTCGATATCAAAGAGGGCGATACCCTGATGGTCATGGGCGACAAGAAGCGGGGCATCGCGCTGTTAAAGGACGATTTATTCTATCAACTGATGGGGGGAGTGATGCCGGATGTCGGCGATCAAAACGACAAAACTGACGAAAACCTATAAAGACCTGGTCGCGGTGGACGAACTGGATCTGGAAATTGAGGAAGGCGAACTGTTCGCCCTGCTCGGCGTGAACGGCGCGGGCAAGACCACGACGGTCAAGATGCTCTCGACCTTGGCGCGTCCCACGTCGGGCGAAGCGACGATTTTCGGCTATACGCTCGGTCGCGACGACGCGAAGATCAAGGAGATCGTCGATATCTCGATGCAGGAGACCGCGGTGGCGCGGAAACTGACCGTCCGGGAGAATATCGAACTGTTCGCCCGGCTCTCGGGGCAATCGAAAGCCGAGATCGCCGAGACGACGAAACGCGTGTACGACGATTTCGGGCTCGGGAAGATCGCGAACAAAAAAGCCGCCGAACTCTCGGGCGGCTGGCAGCGGAAACTGTCGATCGCGCTTTCTCTTGTGACCAATCCGAAACTGCTCTTTCTCGACGAGCCGACGCTCGGACTGGACGTCATCGCGCGGCGCGAACTCTGGCGCGTGATCGAAGACCTGAAGGGCAAAATGACCATCGTGCTGACCACCCACTATATGGAGGAAGCCGAGGCGCTCTCCGACCGGATCGGGATCATGCGCGACGGCAAACTCCTGTTCTGCGGGACCAAAGAAGAACTGTACCAAAAGACCGGCAAGAACGACGTGGAAAACGCGTTCATCGAGATCGTTTCGGGGGGTGAAGGCAATGCGTAATTCTCTGTCGCGTATTTACGCCCTCTCGAAACGGAACGTCAAGGAGATCGTGCGCGATCCCCTCTCGCTGATCTTTATGATCGGACTGCCGCTCTTTATGGAGATCCTGTTCTACCTGCTCTTCCACAAACTGACCGACCAGTTCCAGATGAAGTACCTCGCGCCGGGGATCGTGGTCTTCTCGCAGGCGTTTTTGGCGCTCTTCACGGGGCAACTGATCGCGCTCGACCGCAGCACGTCTTTTCTCACGCGGCTCTACGTTTCGCGTGCGACGTCGGTCGAGTTCATCCTCTCCTACGCCCTGCCGATCCTGCCGCTGACGCTGGTGCAGTCAATCCTGTTCTTCCTTGTCGGGGGGATCTTTGATTCCGCGCTCTTCGGGGTGGGAATGCTGTATGCGATCCTCTTCGGCGTCTTCACGTCGCTCTTCTATATCGCTATGGGGATCCTGTTCGGAGCGATCTGCAGCGAAAAGTCGATCGGGGGGATCGCTTCGATCCTCGTCGCGTGCCAGTCGCTTCTCTCGGGAATGTGGTTCCCGATCGAGGGGCTTGGCGGCGGGATGCTTACCCTGATGAACGCCCTTCCCTTCCGCAACGCGACGCAACTGGTGCAGAACGCCGCCCTCGACTTCGGGGACGCGTGGGGCGACCTTTTCCGCCCGCTTCTGATCCTGCTCGGCTACACCCTCGCCGCGTTCGTTTGCGCGGTGCTGATCTTCCGGCGGAAGATGAAACGGTAAAACCCATTCCCCTGCCGGTCGTGCAGGTATTTAGACAATGAAAGAGCGCGGCGGTCGCCGCGCTCATTTTTACTTTGCTTTTTCGCCCTTGAATACTACGTGGAACAGAACGAACAGTCCGGTGAAGAAGAGCACCGCGCCGAGCAGGATCGCGAACATCGCGGGTTCGGTCACCTCACGTCCGTAGAAAAAGAGGCGGCAGTCGATCGACTCGCGGATCCCGGTGATCGCCTCGTCGGTAAAACCGACGGCGGACATCTCGTCGAACACGCCGCCGAGCAGGTGGTTTTTGAGCAGAGAGGTGCCGTAGGTGCCGGGCAGGAAACTCAGCACGCGGCGAAGCCCCGCGCCGAAATTCGAGATGGGCATATACGCCCCGCAGATAAAGCCGTAGCCGGCGGAGACGACCGTGCCGACCGCCGACGCCTGCCCGTTGGTCGATAGGAAAAAGTGCAGGCAGGACGAGAGCGCCGTGCCGAAGAGCGTCAGAAGGAAAACGTCGAGGATCACGAGGAACACGTCGGACGCCGCAAGGTACCAGCCCTGCGTCGCGATATAGCCGAGACCAAAGGCGAGCGCGGCGAACGTAACGATCAGCGTGCTTGCCGCCGAGGCGAAGTAGTACGCCCCCGCCAGAGTCGATCGTTTGACCGGCGTGATGGTCAGGTCTCGGATCGAGCCGTTCGCCTTGTCGCTGATCATCAGCAGGTTGGCGCAGAACGAAACGGTCACGCAACTGACCGCGAGCAGAGACGAAATCAACTGTCCCGCGACGGTGGCGTCGATGATCTTCGGATCGACGGTGAACCCGTCGGGCAGAGCCGCGAAGAAACTGTCCTTATAAACGCGGGCAAGGAAGGTCGCGTAGAGGACCAGCAGAAGGATCGGGGTGATCATCGCCGAGATGAACAATCCTTTATCCTTGAAGAAAACCTTGAGATCGCGTCGCGTCAGTTCAAAAAAGCGTTTCATCTGCCGTCACCCCCCGTAAGATCCTTCCCGGTGACCGAGAGGAACACGTCGTCCATTTTGCCCTTGGTGATCTCGTAGTCCCGGAAGAGTTCGGGGTGCGAGAGGATCAGTTCGGTCGCCGCCCCGGTATCGGGAAGCGTGATCCGGACCGCGTCGCGGATCTTCTCCACGGGATAGCCGAAGTCGGGAAGTTCCGCGTCCCCGTAGACCGTCAGATAGTCGCCGGCGTAACGGTTTTTCAGTTCAAGCGGCGTCCCTTCCGCCGCGATTTTGCCGGCGTCGAGGATCACGATATAGTCGGCGTCCGCCGCCTCTTCCATGTAGTGCGTGGTCAAAAACACCGTCATTTCGGTCTTCTTGCGCAGGTCGTTCACCACGTTCCAGAGTTGCCGCCGCGTCTGGGGATCCAGCCCCGTCGTCGGCTCGTCGAGGATCAACAGATCCGGCGAATGGAGTAGCGCGCGCGCCACGTCGATCCGCCGTCGCTGACCGCCCGAAAGTTTGCCGAGCGTGCGGTCGAGAAGATCGGTGAAGGAGAGCAGTTCGGAGAGTTCCGAAAGCCGCTTGACAAACGCCTCTCCCGTGATGCCGTAGAGGGCGGCGCGGCTCCGCAGATTGTCGCGCACCGTAAGCATCTGGTCGAGCGCCGAGGTTTGAAAGACGACGCCGATCCGCCGGGCGATCGCCGCTTTTTCGCGTGCCGGATCGTGCCCGAAGACGGAGACCTCTCCCGCGTCCTTTTTTAATTGTCCCGATAAAATCGAAATAGTGGTCGACTTCCCCGCTCCGTTGACGCCGAGAAAGGCGAAGAGTTCGCCCGATTTGACGCGGAAGGATAGTCCGTCGACCGCCCGCACCGTGCCGAATGATTTGTAGAGATCGCGGATCTCAATCACGTTTTCCATAGGTTGTTCCTTTAACGTCGTATGGTTTAATCCCGCAAGATTATAGCACCGAAGAGAAAAAAAGTCAAGCGCGCCCGCCCCCGCAAGAGAATACGAAGAACCCCCTTCCGTTTGTTCGGAAGGGGGCATCGTCATGTTTCGGCATTTTGCGTCGGCTTTTTGCGATAATGAAGGATCCAGTGAACGAACGCAGCGGCAAAGAGCGCAATACTGATCCATTGAGAGGTGGACAGCCCGAACCGAACGCCGCGGATCGCGTCGCCGCGGAAGAATTCGAGCGTGAAGCGGATCGCGAGATAGGCGGTCAGGTAAACCCAGAGCAATTCCCGTTCTGCTTTCCTTTTTAAGAACAGGACGAACAGGCAGACGAAAAGCAACAGATTGCACCCCGACTCGATCAGTTGTACGGGAATCCGCACGACGCCGACCATCTCGGGGTAATACCGATTCTCCCGGACGAGAAAGCCCCAATCGCTCTCTTTCCCGAAGCAGCAGCCGCCGAAAAAGCAGCCGATCCGCCCGAAGGTGTGGAACAGGGGCGTCGCGACGGCGTAGAGGTCGAGCGCGTTTTCCCGCTTCAAATCCCGGTAGAAGCGCGTGAAGATCAGAAGTCCGACGAGCCCGCCGAGAAAACCGCCGTAAAAGACCATGCCGCCGAACGCGGTCGCCATCTCGACGTACCAAACCTCGATGGATTCCCGCCCGATATCACCGAACGCCTTTACGACGAGATCCGCCCGCGTGATCGCGTACAGAAGATGCCCGCCGAGAAACAGTCCGACGCCGATCGCAATCCCGAGCAGCAGCACGTCGTCGATCGTATTCCCGTACCGCTTCGCGAGCCGCCAGACGACGATAAACGCCAGGGCGAACCCGACGAGAGCGCAAAGCCCGTAGGTGCCGAACGCCCTACCGAACAGATGGATCACAGGATGCATACTTTTCTCCTAAAAAGCGGCGTTTGCCAAAACAAACGCCGCTATTTTGCTAAGACCGAATCCGGTCGCATTGATCCGCTCGCAGAAACCGTTTTATTCGACAACCGCCGCTGCGGCTGCGGCATAGTAAACGCACAAAGTGCAGGAAATAAAGCCGATCGCGCCGACGGCAAGTCCGATGATCGACGTAACGAGCCCTGCCGTTCCTAACCCCGAAGGCATACCTGCTTCGATGGATTTTTTCCGACCGATGGCAGCCAGAACGATGCCAACGATACCGAAAATGATCGCGACGATATTAACGAGATAGAACCATGCGAAGATGAGAGACATGACGCCAAGGACGAGTGCGGCGATGGAAAAGCCGATGCCGGGGTTCTTTTTCGGGACGGGAGGAAGACCTGATTCGTTCATGGGAAACTCCTTTTTTGTTTTGATTATCCCGCGCTGTATTTGCTGACAAAACGAGACATACATAGTATATCATTGTTCTTACTGATTGTCAAGAGTTGACAAAAAACGATAAAACAACCCGGGATCGGCTTTTTCCAGCCCCCGAAATCGACTTGCAAAACGGAGACGGCGTCCCGGCTTTTTCGGGTTTCCCCTTGACAAATCCGCGAAACGCATTGTATAATGAAAAGGCAAAAACCGAATACGCTGGTGTGGCTCAATGGCAGAGCAGCTGATTTGTAATCAGCAGGTTGTTGGTTC
>CAMZBE010000078.1 GCA_947304475.1 uncultured Clostridia bacterium | reverse complement strand
CCGTGATCGCGACCGAGGTTATGCGGCGGATCTTTGACACCGAACCCTCGCGCAACCCGAAGTTTACCGAGCGGGGCAGGTGGAACTTTTTTGACGTGGCGACGCCGAAAAAGGAAAACGGAAAGGTTTGGTTCGTCGACGAGGACGTCCATTTTGAGTGGAAAACCATGGGCAAAACGCCGTGGTCGGAATGTCAGGCGCTTTTCGGCGATCTGTTTACGATCCTGCAGGACGCCGCCGGCGCCGCCTGGTCGGACGAATGGACGCCCGGATATCTGCTTGAAGAGGACGCGCGCATGTACGGAAAAGCGTTCAAACGAAGCGTGCGCGTGCAGGGCGACGAAACCGTCGAAACGCCCGCGGGGGTGTTCACCGGTTGCCGCCACGTCGCGATCAACGCGGCAAACTATCCGGTGTGCGGGACCTACTACCGCTCCGGGAAGATGGAGGCGTGGTACGCGCCGGGCGTCGGGCTTGTACAGTTTTCCCGCCCGATGGACGGCGTGCCCGAAAACGTCTGGCAACTGAGCGCCTACAAGGGGACCGGAGAGGGCTTTTTCCCGGTTGGCGACGGCTTTTTCAGGCGCTACGAACCGCGAAAGATCGCCGAGGGGTGGCGCGCGTCGGTGGAATACACCTTCGACGAGGACGAAAGCGGGATCGTGTGTTTCCGCAACACCCTCGGCGTGCAGGATCGCGCGCACTACGAAGCGGCGCTGAAAAAGAAGGAAGAAGAAAAAGGCAAGAAATGACCGACCGCGCGTCGGCGGGGGCGTTCCGTGAGGGGCGCCCCTTTTTGCGTGAATAATATGCAAAAAGGGGTGAATGGGACGAATAAATATAAAAACTTGAAAAATATCTGAAAAAGGTCTTGACAAACGGCGCACGCGGTTGTATAATAGGCGCATAAAAGCCGAACGGCAAGAATAAATATACACGGAGACAACGAAAATGGACAAAAGCAAGATCAAAAAGGTAGTTCTGGCGTACTCGGGCGGGCTTGACACCTCGATCATCATCCCGTGGCTGAAGGAGAATTACAACAACTGCGAGGTCATCGCGGTCGCGGGCAACGTCGGACAGGCGGACGAACTCGACGGGCTGGAAGAGAAGGCGCTGAAGACCGGCGCTTCCAAACTCTACGTCCTCGACCTGACCGAGGAGTACGTGAACGATTACATCATTCCGACCATGAAGGCGGGCGCGGTCTACGAGGAGTATCTGCTCGGGACGAGCCACGCGCGGCCCTGCATCGCGAAGGGGCTGGTCGAGGTAGCCCTGAAAGAGGGCGCCGACGCGATCTGCCACGGCTGCACCGGCAAGGGCAACGACCAGGTGCGGTTTGAACTCGCGATCAAGCATTTCGCCCCCGAGATGCCGGTCATCGCTCCGTGGCGCGAGTGGAGCATCAAGTCGCGCGACGAGGAGATCGACTACGCCGAGGCGCACAACATTCCGCTCCGGATCAACCGCGAGACCAACTACTCCAAGGACAAGAACCTCTGGCACCTCTCGCACGAGGGACTGGACCTCGAAGATACCGGCAACGAGCCGCAGTACGAGAAGCCCGGGTTCCTCGAAATGGGCGTTTCGCCCCTGCAGGCGCCCGACAAACCGACCTACGTCGAACTCGATTTTGAGAAGGGCGTTCCGGTCGCCCTCGACGGCAAGAAGATGTCGGCGAAAGAGATCATTCTCAAACTGAACGAGATCGGCGGCAAGAACGGCATCGGGCTTCTCGACATCGTCGAGAACCGTCTGGTCGGCATGAAGTGCCGCGGCGTCTACGAGACGCCCGGCGGATCGATCCTCTACAAAGCGCACAGCGTGCTTGAGAGCATCACGCTCGACAAGATGACCGCGCACGAGAAGGAGAAACTCTCGATCACCTTTGCCGAACTGGTCTACAACGGTCAGTGGTTCACCCCGCTCCGCGAGGCGCTCTCCGCCTTCGTCGACAAGACGCAGGAGAGAGTGACCGGTAAGGTGAAACTGAAACTCTACAAGGGCAACATCATCCGCGCCGGCGTGTGGAGCAAGTACTCGCTCTACAGCGAGAAGATCGCGACCTTCGGCGAGAGCGACTACAACCAGGCGGACGCCGTCGGGTTCATCAACCTCTACGGGCTGCCGATCAAGGTTCAGGCGCTGGTCGACCGGGACGTCGACTGACTTGCATGACCGGCACGAAAAAGAGCAAGGTTTCGTGAGCGGTCGCGGGCGATGGTCGGTCATCCGACGAAAAAGAAGAATAAAGCGAGGCGGGCAGGTTTGCCCGCCTCGCCGTGCCTTTCGTCGTTTTCGTCCCCTGGCGTATGTCAATACGCCGACGAGAACGAAAACGCCGAATCCTGCGGCGTTATTCTCGCCCCGAAGAGAAAGAGAACGGCTCGCCAAGGCGAGCCGCTTTCCTTTTGGCTTGGTTACGCTTGGGGCGCGTCTTCCGCGCCCTCGGCGGGGGGTTCCGACGCGTTTTCTTTGAGGATCTTCTCGCGCTCGGCTTTTTCGACCGCTCCGACGAAGAAGAAGGAGAACAGGTTCCCGAGCGCGTCGGCGATAAGCGACAGCCCGAACATCACGAGGATCTTTTCGGCGTCGCCGCCTTCCATACGGATCACGATGAAGGAGAGGGCGATGGTCACGATCGAGAGGACCATCAGCGCCCAGCACGCCTTGGACTTGAACTGTCGCGCGCGCACGACGGTCTGCAGTTTGAAGGACGCGTCGATGATCAGAAACAGCGAGACCAGCGAGGGGATGAACTCCGCGATCTTCTCGCGCAGGATCAGGCAGAGGATCCCGGCGATCGCCGCGATCGACGCCGCCACGATCCCGACGGCGAACTTGAACCCACGTTTTTTGTCCGACAGCACCCGGATCGCCTGCACCGCTCCGAGCAGAAGCGTCACCACGCCGACCGTGATCGCCACGACGGCAAGCGTTTTGTTCGGGTAGGCAAGGATCAGGATCCCCGCGCCGCCGATCAGCACGGCAAGCCACAGATAGCCCCAGTTGATCGCCTTAATTTTCTTCACAAGTCCCATGATTTCGTCCTTTCGTCGCCGTCCCGGGTTTCCCGGGCGTTCTACGTTCATTTTACCACGCCGCGGCGGAAAAGTCAAGCGACGAAGCGCCGCGTTCGGGTTGGATCGGAAAGAGAAGCGCGGTCGGCATACGGGCGTCCCGCCGTACGCGGGGCGTCCGCGTCCGAACCCGAAAAAATCTTCAAAACACCTTGACAAACCGAAAGTGCTGTGATATTATACATAAGTACGAAACGCCCCTGTAGCTCAGTTGGTAGAGCATTTGACTTTTAATCAAAGGGTCCGGAGTTCGAATCTCCGCAGGAGCACCAAACAGAGCGCCCCCCGAGCGTATGCCGGGGGGCGCTCTGTTTGGCGCTCCCTTTTTGCTCCCGATTCGAACTCTGAATTTGCGCGGCGGAGCCGTGCAAATTCGAAGCGGCTCGCCCCGGCACAGAGAGTACGACCACGCCGTTTTTCGAGACGCGGGTTCAGGCAATCTCCGCAGGAGCACCAGAGGTAAATCGCACAAACACCTTTTTAAGGGTTTGTGCGGTTTCTTTTTTTGTTTTTATGGCGAAAAAGAAGAAAAAACCGAAGTGCTTTGAAATCTGTCAATGATCATTGAAAAGGAAAGAATTATGTGGTATAATCTTTAATGCTTATGTCTTTACCTTGCAATCAAATCGAATGCCGGAAGAATTCTCAGGCAACACGACGCTATGGTTGAAGCAGGTATAATCAACATTTTTAAAAGCCTTCAAAAGACAATCGAGTATACGATTTATATGGGATTCTTTGTGAATTAAGTAGGAGAGGTTATGGAACAACAGGTACGCACGTTCCTTATTGTCGCAATAATGCTCATAATCGGAACAATTGTGAGAGTCTATGGGAACCGGATTCTAAAGTACTTCAACAAAAAGGAACAAGAGAATGCGGCAAACGAGAACTTAATCCTACAACCGCTTTACTATTTGTTTGCGGGTATCTTTATCGCGGTTTTACAACCTGTTCTTTGCCTTGTTCTTATGATCGTCCCCACAGTCGATAATGAAAATCGTGAACTTCCTTGGATTCTTCTTATGGTGTTTACCTTTGGATTGGTTTGGCTTTGCGGAATATTTTGTATTATGCTTCGCTTGAATTGGAGAATCGAAATACACGAAGACGGGTTTTCTTTCCGCAACTCGTTTCGTGTAACAAAGCGGTACTCTTTTGAAGAGATCACGGAAATAAACACCGGCAGAGCCTATCGTTATTACAAGGGAAAGAAAAAGATCCTTGCCATTTCGATGCTTCAACCTAATTGCTTTCTTCTTGCAGAAGCATTTTTCGAGTGGAAAAGCAAAAAACGAATCGCAAGTAATGAATAGGGATATAAACTTAACCTCCGTTGATTAGGGCCCATTTTTAAGACTGCCTTGTTTGTGTTTGTGTATTGCTTCTGCCAGAGCACCAAACAGAGCGCCCCCCGAGCGAATGCCGGGGGGCGCTCTGTTTGGTGCTCCGTCCCCGATTAGTGAATAACAAGTTTGATCACGTAACGACTGCGGGGGGCATAGACCACTTCCCCCGTATATTCCCCGGTGTAGAGCGTTCTGTCGATCTCTTCCGCGTTCGATAAAAGATACTTTCGCGCCAGCGTCACAACCGTCAGGCGGATCTCCTTTTCCTCGCCCGGGATCAGAACGGTGGTGGCTTTCTCCCCGGAAAGGAAATACCTGACTTTGAAATCCCCGACGTAAGTAACGTAGTCTTGCGCTTCGAGATCCGCGCGGACTTCGGAGATCTTTACGTTTTGAAAGATATATGCGCCGATAACGCAGAGCAGTATGACGAAGACGACGAGCGGGAGTTTGAACGGCGTCTTCTTGCGGAAAACAGCCAGGCAAAGCGTCACCGCCAGAACGACCGAAACGGCAATCAAAACGATCAGAATATACAGCCGGTCGAACGTCTCGCTTCTTTCGATTTGTTGTAACGTTTCGCTATACTGCATCACTCTATCCCTCTTCGTTTTTCGTTCCGAAAACGCCCCGGCGTTGAGTTTCTCCCCTTGCGCGGCCCGTTCCCGGAACGGTCTTTCGACGGCGCCCGTCCGGCTTTTGCAAAAAGAAGCCGTGAAGGCGGCTTCTCTTTATATAGAACCCCCCGTTCTGCGGGTGCAACCCCGCGACGAACGAAGAGCATAAGGTCACGGGAAGCGGGAAAGCGTAGCGCGAACGCGCCACCGGTTTCTTACCCCCGCGACGGTATCATTATACCACGGATCGTCCGTTCTGTCAAGCGCGCCGCCCTTCGCGGCAAGGTCGTTCCCGTTCGCAACGGACGCGACGTCGCGCTATATGTAAAGAATACTTGACGTTTTTGAAGAGGGGGCGTTGCCGGTTGGCGCCGCGCGCTTTTTGTGGAAATATGCCTCGCGGCGCTCCGAAAGAACTTGACGCGCGCGGCGCGCGGTGGTATAATAACAGATGAGAGCATCGCGTTCTCGTGATTCGAACAAACAAAAATAAAAAGGAGAAAAGGACTATGAATTTCAAAAAACTGCTTGCGGAATGTATCGGTACCTTCGTTCTCGTTTTTGCGGCGTGCGGCGTTGCGGCGCTGACCGGCGGTAGTCTCGTGGCGACGGCGATGACCTTCGGGCTCGTGATCGTGGCGATGGCGTACTCGATCGGACGGGTGTCGGGCTGCCACATCAATCCTGCCGTTTCGCTGGGGTGCGCGATTGCCGGGAGAATGTCCTGGATCGAGTTCCTCGGTTACGTCTGCGCACAGGTCGTCGGGGGCTTTCTCGGCGGCGTCGCGATCTTCGGGATCGTGAAGATGGCTGGCATCAATCGCATCGGTGACGCGTGCAACGGCGTGATCGGCGGAGACGTCACCGCGGGCGCGGTCATCGGCTCGCTGCTCGCCGAGATCATTCTGACCTGCATTTTCGTCTACGTGATCCTGAACGTCACCGACGAGAAAGCCGGCACGAGCAAGAAAGCCGGCGTCGTGATCGGCTTTACGCTGACGCTCGTTCACCTGATCGGGATCCCGCTGACCGGCACTTCGGTCAACCCCGCCCGCAGCATCGCGACCGCGCTGAACGCCTGGATCTTCGACCGCACGACCGACGCGCTCGCACAGGTCTGGATCTTTATCGTCGCGCCGCTCGCCGGCGCCGCCCTCGCCGCCCTGCTCTACGCGCTCCTGAATAAGGAAAAAGCCGCGGAGAACAAGGACGCGGAGTAATGGGAGAGGACGTCCACTTTCTTGTAAGAAAGTGGAGCAAAGAACTTCATTATAAAGGAACAATGAAAAGCAAAACGGCGCGAATGCGCCGTTTTGCGGTTCTATAGCCGTGGCCAACCGCTCGCCCCCCGCGCAGACTGCCCCTTCCGGCGCTTCGCGCCACCTCCCCCGAGGGTGGAGGCTACGGCGGATCCTCATTTTCGGTCAAATAAAACGCAGACTGCGCCGTTTGGCGCGGTCTGCTCATAACGAGCGCCGCCCGGAAACGGGCGGCGCTCTCATAACTGCTCCGAAGGAGCATCATA